>JASHTQ010000119.1 GCA_030040475.1 Streptosporangiaceae bacterium | reverse complement strand
GCACGATCAGCAGCAGCTGCGCGATGACCGAGACCTTGAGCCCCGCGTGCGCGGCCTCGCCGACCAGCGGCCCGGCGATGGCCACCGCCATGAACGCCGGTATCAGCGTGATCAGCGGCGCGAGCAGCGACCGGAAGATCAGCAGCAGCAGGATCAGGATGAAGATCACCGACAGGCCCTCGACCTGGTTCCCCGTGTCGCCCGACTTGGCCTGCTGGTCGACGTTGATCGCGATCTGGCCGGCCAGGTGCACCTGCAGCCCGCCGGGCGGCGCGGCCCTGGCGATCTGCGCGCGCAGGTTGTCGATCAGCGTGGTCTGCGCAGGCTGGCTGGCAGCGTTCACGTTTGACAGCACCTGCAGCTGCTCGGCCTGCCCGTCAGATGACCTGCCGAAGTCGTGCACCGCGACGACGGTCGGCACCGCGGCGAGATCATGCTGCAGGGTGCCCAGCCAGGCCGTGTCCGCGGCGGTGAGCATGCCGGAGCTGACCGCGGCGACGACCGGCACCGGGACCAGGTTGGAGCCGCCGAACGGCGCCGCGAGCTGCGCGGCCTTCTCGCTCGGCGCGCTCGCGGGCAGGAACGCGCTGTTGTTACCCTGGGTGACGCTGTTAAGCGAGGGCAGGTACTTGGGCACCGCGATCGCCGCGATCACCCACACCGCGATGACGACCCAGCGGAATTTGACGGCGAACGCGCCGATTCCCCCGAAGATGGCGTGAATGCGCACCCGCCAAGCTTATAGAAGCGAGCCGTTGGCCACGCCGACAGGTAGGGTACCTAGCCATGTCCACGATCAGCGTCGTCATCCCTGTCCACGGGGTCGCTGACTACCTGGACAGCTGCCTCGATTCCGTGCTCGCGGAGACCGGCGTCCCGATCGAGGTGATCGCCGTCGACGACGCCTCGCCCGATCGCAGCGCCGCGATACTCGCCGCCCGCCACGACCCCAGGCTGCGCGTGATCAGGACCGATACCCCCAAAGGCCCCGGCCGCGCCCGCGAGCTCGGCGCCAAGGAGGCAACGGGGGAGTACGTCTGGTTCGTCGACGGCGACGACGAACTCGCCCAGGGAGCCCTCGCGGCGGTGGCCGGGGCGCTCGCCCGGCTCCACCCGGACCTGCTGATCGTCGACTTCGAGAGCCTCTACCCGGACGGCACGACCAGCCCGAGCGGCGCCGACCTCGGCGGCCCGCAGCTGCGCACGCTGGCCTCCGACCCCGGCCTGATCCACCTGACGATGACGGTGTGGAGCAAGGTGTTCCGGCGGGACTTCCTGTGCGGCCTCGGCGTGCCGTTCGGCGCCGGCATCCACGAGGACGTGCCGGTGTCGGCCGCGGCGCTGCTGGCCGCCACGAGGATCGGCGTGCTCGACCGCGTCTGCTACCGGTACCGGCGCGCGCGGCGGGGCTCATTCATGGCCGCGACCAGTGACCGTCATTTCGATATCTTTCCGTCCTACGCCAGGATTTTTAATATTTTGGCCGAACGGGCCGTGGTTTCACCCCCACTCACCGAGCCTGTCCGCGCCGCGGTGTTCGAGCGGGCGATCTGGCATTACACCACCGTGCTCCCGCTGGTGCCGCGCGGCCGCCGGCGTGAGTTCTTCCACCGGATGGCCGCGGATTTCCGCCGCTGGCGCCCCGCGGGCTTCGTGTTCCCTCCCGGCGCTCGCGGCGTCAAGTTCCGGCTGGCCGCCCGCGATGCCTACCTGGCTTACCTGCTGCTCGAGCCGGTGAACCGGCTCCGCGTCATGCTGCGTTCAAGGTAACGACACGCGGTCGGTGACGGGCGGCACGCCCCGCCGTAAGCTTCGACCGAAGGCAACGAAGGGGTTGACAGACATGCGCCATTTCGTCGGAGTCGTGCTGGCCGTCATCATGGCCGCCGCGGTGTTCTTCGCAGCGTCGTGGGGTTTCCTCCGCCTCGGCCTGGGCTCGGTTCGGGTGGGCACCCTGCCAGGCGGCGGTGGGTCGCTCTTCTCCGACAGGAATCTGATGGAGGGGTTCGGCGCGGTGCTCGGCGTCGGCCTGCTGGCCGGGATCATGATGGCCGCGCCGCGTATCTCGCCGCTCGCATCCGGCCTGCCGGGCCTGGCCCTGCTCGGCTGGACCGGCCTTTACCTGGCCAGCGTCCGGCGCGCGGTGCAGTACATCCCGCTGAAGACGCACTCCTACGGCATGGGCTTCGAGGCCATGCTGTTCGACGGCGTGCTTGCCATGGCGGGCCTGGCCATGGTCATCCCGCTGTTCGTCCCGTCCAGGTGGCGGCGCCGCAGCGCAGTGGCCATCCAGGCCCAGGCCCAGGAGCCGTACGCCCAGCAACCGTTCCTGGACCCCTCGGTGACCTCTCCCGACCTCGCCGCCACCCAGACCATCGCCGGCGACAACGGCCTGCTGTCCGACTGGCACCAGACCCAGACCGCTCCGCAGCCCCAGGTCGACCCCAACGCCCCCACCCGCTCCCAGGCGCCCTGGGGTCCCGCCGAGTACAGCTAGACCGCTAGAACGCCCGCCCTCCGCGAGTACCTGTCCCCCGCCTCAGCGCGCCCGGCCAGCTACTTGCCGGAAGTATACTCTGAGTGTATTCTCTCGGGTATGACCACGATCGTCGAGGCACGGGACGTAGCGAAGTCGTTCGGGCAGACGCCGGCCCTTCGTGGCGCATCGATCGCCGTGAAACAGGGCGAGATCCTCGCGGTCATGGGCCCGAGCGGCTCGGGCGAGTCCACCTTGCTGCACTGCCTGGCGGGCATCCTGGTCCCCGATCAGGGGGAGGTCTGGTCCGGCGGCCAGCGGCTGGACACGCTGAGCGACGGGCGGCGCAGCGCGCTGCGCCGGGACCGGTTCGGGTTCGTGTTCCAGTCCGGTCAGCTCGTGCCCGAGCTGACCGCGGAGGAGAACGTCGCCCTGCCGCTGCTGCTGTCCGGTTCCCGCCGCGGCCCGGCGATGACCTCGGCCAGGAGGTGGTTCGGTACGCTCGGCCTTGATGGCCTGGAGAACCGCAGGTCCGGGGAGCTGTCCGGCGGGCAGGCGCAGCGCGTCGCGCTGGCCCGCGGCCTGGTCGCCGGCCCGCAAGTGCTGTTCGCCGACGAGCCGACCGGATCGCTGGACTCGGTGTCGGGCGAGCTGGTGATGGACCTGCTGACCGCCGCCGCCCGCGAGCAGGGCACCACGGTCGTCCTTGTCACCCACGACGCCCGGATCGCCGCCTACGCCGACCGCGAGGTGATCGTCAGGGATGGCAGGGTCAGCACGCTCACCGGGGTACAGCCGTGATCTGCCTGGGGCTGCGGCTGGCGGTCAGCGGCGGCCGCGAGGCCGTTACCCGGCTGGTCACCCTGACCCTCGCGGTCGGCCTCGGCGTCGGCCTGCTGCTGGCCGCGCCGGCGGCGACCAACGCGGTCAGCACCTGGAACAACCGCCACGCCTGGTTCTGGACCGGCACCTCGTACGTGCCCGCGGGCCCGGCCACGGCGGGCATCGCCCCGCTGTGGTGCACCCAAGCGGGGACATCGTCGACGGCCAGACGATCAGCCGCTTCGACGTGGCCGCCACCGGGCCCTCGTCGCCGGTGCCGCCGGGCATCCCGCGGGACCCCGCGCCTGGCGAGTACTACGCCTCGCCCGCGCTCGCGGCGCTGCTGCGCAGCACCCAGCTGACGAGCTGGCCGACCGCTACCCGGGCCGGCTGGCGGGCACGATCGACGACGCCGCGCTGCCGTCACCGAACTCGCTGGTCATCGTCATCGGGCGCACCTCCGCGCAGCTGGCGCGCATCCCCTATAGCGTGCAGGTGACGTCGATCGCCACCTCGGTGCCGGTCGGCCACGACCGGCTGAACCGCAAGGGGCTGGACTACTCCCCGTCCGACGGCGGAGGCGGGGCGAGCTCCGTCGACCTCGTCTTGTCCGTCGTGGCGCTGGCCGTGCTGGCCCCGGCGCTGATCTTCATCGCCACCGCGACCCGGCTGTCCGCCGCCCGCCGCGAGCAGCGGTTCGCTGCCATGCGCCTGGTCGGCGCGACCCCCGGGCAGGTCTCCCGGCTTGCCGCCACCGAATCGACGGCGGCCGCGATCTTGGGGGCGGCGGTCGGCTTCGGGGTCTTCTTCCTGCTGCGCGGGCCGGTCTCGGGCATCCCGTTCATCGGCCAGCGGTTCTTCCCCGGCGAACTGAGGCTCAGCCCTCCGGACATCCTCGCGGTCGGCGTGCCGGTCGTGCGGCTGGACAGTCTCGGAGTGGACGCGGTCGACGTGGCGACGAACGGTACCGGCTCGGCGGTCGAACGGGCCAGGACGGTGCTCGAGCGCGCACCCGGTGTCCCCTCGCGCCACCCCTCGACATGTGCCACAATTTGTGCCATACTTCGTGGCATGACGACGACGATCGAAGAACTTATGCAGAGCGCGGCGGACGCCCGCCGGGTCGCGCAGAACGCCCTCAGGGTGGCAGTCCGCGAGGCCCGCGCCGCCGACTGGTCCTGGGACCGGATTTCCGCCGCCCTCGGCGGCGCTCCCAACGGTGAGACCCTCCGCCGTAACTTCGGGGCTGACGAGTAACACGGCCTTCGCCCAAGCTCCAGTTAAGCGCGTGACGTAACTCAACGTAAGAGGTACGCTACAAGTAGCGTTGGGGGAGATCAGCCGGGGGAATGTGTGAGACGGCGCGAGACGCGATCGGCGGCCGGTCGTGGTCGCGTGCGCCGGTGGTGGCTTGACCGTCCGGTGCGGGTCAAGGGCATGATCGTGATCGCGGTCCCGCTTTTCACGCTGATCGCCATCACGCTGGCGAGCCTGGTGCTGCAGTACAACGAGCGGCAGGAGCGCCAGGTCGGCCAGGCCGCCAGTACCCTGAGCAACTCCGCCGACCAGGTCCTGGCTGACGCGGTGAACGCCGAGGCGGGCCTGCGCGGCTACGCCGCAACCGCCGACCGGTCCTTCCTCGGTTCGTACTACCTCACGCTGACCCGTATCGACGCGGACGTGACCGCGCTGCGCGCCGCGGCCGCCTCCCAGGGCGATAGCCGGTCGGCCGCCGCGGTGGCGGCCACCACCTCCGACGTGCTGGCCGAGCTGGCGCAGATGCGAACCGAGATCAGCGAGGGCATCTTCGCGAAGGCGCTGGAGTCCCAGCTTGCCGCCGCGAACGTGACCATGGGCACGCTCCGGAGCCAGGTCGCCGGCCTTGCCGACCGCTCGACGGCCCTCCTCGCGACCCGGCGCATAGACATCTCGGCGATGGAAGCCGACATCGACGACCTCACCGTCGCCGGGCTGGCCCTCGGCGTGCTCTCGGGCGTACTCGGAATCGCCCTGTTCGCTTCCGGCATCTCCGCGCGGGTGGTCGCGGCGGCAGCGAACGCCAGCCGGCTTGGCGCGGGCCAGGCCCTGGAGCCGGTGGGCGACGCGGGCGACGAGCTCGGCCAGCTGGCTGACGCGCTGGCGCTTGCGGAGACGGTGCGGGACAGCCGGGCCGCGGAGCTGGACAGCCGGGCCGCGCTGCTGACCGCCGCACGTGACGAGGCGCTGACAGCCACCCAGGTCAAGAACGCCTTCCTGTCCAGCACCAGCCATGAGCTGCGCACGCCGCTGAACGCGGTGCTCGGCTTCACCCAGCTGCTGCAGCTGTCGGACCTCGGCCAGGAGGACAAGGACAGCGTCGAGCGCATCCTCAGCGCCGGGCGTCATCTGCTCGCCCTGATCAACGAGCTGATCGACATCGCCAGGATCGAGTCAGGCGAGCTCAGCCTGTCGGTCGAGCCGGTCCGGGTGAAAGCGCTTGTCGAGGAGACCTGCCAGCTGATGGCGCCGCTGGCCGCCGAGCGCTCGATCACGATCAGGTCCGACTGCCCGGACTCCGCCGTGGCTGTCTACGCCGACCGGCGCAGGCTTTCCCAGGTCCTGGTCAACCTGTTCTCCAACGCGATCAAGTACAACCATCCAGGCGGGACCGTCTCGATCTCCTGCCAGGCGGACGGCGCCGACTGGGCCGGGGTGTCGGTGGCCGACACCGGGCCCGGCATATCGGATGCGAACCTGGAGCGGATCTTCCTCCCGTTCGAGCGGCTCGGCGCCGAGCAGACCGGGATCGAGGGCACCGGGATCGGGCTGCCGCTGGCCCTGGCGTTCACCGAGGCGATGAGCGGGCAGCTCACCGCGTCCAGCACCCTCGGGGAGGGCTCGTCCTTCACCGTCACCCTGCCCCGGGCCCCGGACATGACCAGCACTCCCGATGACCACGACGCGGCCCTGGTCGCCATCTCGGCCGTGCCCGCCAGCCGCCGCGGCGCGGACGTCCGCGTGCTGTACATCGAGGACAACCCCGCCAACATCGAGGTGGTATCGAGGTTCGTGAAGTCCAGGCCGGCCATCCGCCTCCAGTCGGTCATGTCCGGCCAGGCCGGGCTCGACTTCGCCAGCCAGGAGGTACCCGATCTCATACTGCTCGACCTGCACCTGCCCGACCTCCGCGGCGACGAGGTGCTCAGCCAGCTCAAGGCGGACCCGGCCACGGCGGGCATACCCGTCGCTATCTTGTCCGCCGAGGCCGCGCCGGCCGTTATCCGCCATCTGCGTGACAGCGGCATCATCGCGTACCTGACAAAGCCGCTGGACCTGACCGAGCTAGGCCAGCTCTTCGATTCGGTCTCAGGCTCCCGCCAGCGGGTGGGGCCAGTAAACCACTGAGGCATATCTGGTTTATCAGTCCGTAACGGGGAGACTACAATCAGTGTTGAAGGTAGGGACGCCAGGGTGAGAAGGTATGCCTGGGGAGCGGGGGACCAGGGGGATAAGTGAGATCGCGTAAGGCCCGGTCGGCGCCACAGGCCGCCGGTCATGGCCGGCTGAAGCGGTGGTGGCTGGATCAGCCCGTGCGGATCAAGGGCATGATGGTGCTCGCGGTGCCGCTCATCGCCCTGGTCGGCGTCACCTCGTCAAGCCTGGCGCTGCAGTACAACGAGCGGCAGACGCGGGCCGCAGGGATCGCCTCCACGGCCCTGACCAACGCCGGCAATCAGCTGCTGACCGACGCGCTGAATGCCGAGACGGGTGTCCGGGGCTACGCCGCCGCGGGCGAGACGCTGTTCCTGCAGCCGTACGCCGCGGCCGTGACCCACGTGCCAGGGGACCTGGCCGCGCTGAGCGCCGCCGCCACCGCCGAACGAGACAGCGCCCCGGAGCGGGCGGTGGCCGCGACGGCCACCAAGGTGATGGCCGAGCTGGAACGGCTCCGCTCGGAGATCGCCACCGGCATCTCGTCGCGGGCGCTGCGGCCGCAGCTGGCGGACGACAAGAACACGATGGATATGCTCCGGCGCCAGATCACCAGCCTGACCAGCGGCCCGGCGGCGAGCCTGGTGCCCAGGCGAGCGGTGATCAACCACATGGAGAACGAGATCGACGTGCTCAACGTCGTCGGCCTGGCCCTTGGCATCCTGGCAGGATCGGTCGGCGGTGCCCTGTTCACCTCGGGCATCTCCAGACGCGTCGCCGAGGCCGCCACGAACGCCGGCCGGCTGGGCGCGGGGCAGGACCTGGAGCCTGTCCATGCGGCGGGCGACGAGTTCGGCCAGCTGGCAGGCGCGCTGGCGCGCGCCAAGGGACTCCTCGATAGCCGGGCCGCACTCCTTGACCGCCGGGCCGACGAGCTGACCGCCGCGCGGGACGAGGCGGTGCGGGCCACCCAGGCCAAGAACGCGTTCCTCTCCAATACCAGCCACGAGCTGCGCACGCCGCTGAACGCGGTGCTCGGCTTCACCCAGCTGCTGCAGCTATCGGACCTCGGCCACGACGACAGGGAGAGCGTCGAGCGCATCCTCTCGGCAGGGCGCCATCTGCTCGCCCTGATCAACGAGCTGATCGACATCGCCAGGATCGAGTCCGGCGGGTTCAGCCTGTCGGTGGAGCCAGTTGCGGTGCAGCTGCTCGTGGAGGAGACCTGCCAGCTGATGGCGCCGCTGGCGGCCGAGCGCTCGATCACCGTCGGCCAGTACTGCCCGGAGCCCGGCCTCGCGGTGCGCGCCGACAGGCAGCGACTCGGCCAGATACTGCTGAACCTGGTCAACAACGCGATCAAGTACAACCGTCACGGCGGCGAAGTCTCGGTGACCTGCCGGGCGGACGGACCGGACCGGGTCACCGTGATGGTGACCGACACCGGCCCCGGCATATCGGCCGCGAACCTGGAGCGGATCTTCGTGCCGTTCGAGCGGCTCGGCGCCGAGCAGACCGGGATCGAGGGCACCGGGATCGGGCTGCCGCTGGCCCTGGCTCTGGCGCTGGCGATGGGCGGCCAGCTGACCGCGGCAAGCACGGTCGGCGAGGGCTCGTGCTTCACCGTCACCCTGCCACGCGCGCCAGACACAATCCCGGTCCATGACGACCACGCGGTGCCGGTCCCGCGGGCCGCGCCTGCCGGCCGGGGCGGCGTGGCCGTCCGCGTGCTGTACATCGAGGACAACCCCGCGAACATCGAGGTGGTATCGAGGTTCGTGAAGTCCAGGCCGGCCGTCCGCCTGCAGTCAGCCAGGACGGGCCGGGCCGGGCTCGAACGGGCCAGCCGGGAGGTTCCCGATCTTGTGCTGCTCGACCTGCACCTGCCCGACCTGGGCGGCTGCGAGGTGCTCAAGCGCCTCAAGGCGGAGCCCGCCACGGCGGGCATCCCGGTCGCGGTCCTGTCGGCGGAGGCGGCGCCCGCCGTCATCCGCGACCTGCGCGACGGCGGGGTCATCGCCTACCTCACCAAGCCGCTGGACCTGACCGAGCTCGGCGAACTCCTCGACGCGGTCACCGCCAGCCTGAATCAGGTCGGCGCGGCCTCCCGGACCCCGCCGCGCTGACCCCGGCCGCTACGACGCCGCGGGGTGGAACTGCTCGGCCTCGGTCGAGCCGGCCAGCGCAACGGTCTCGGCGTTCGGCGAGATCGCGGCCGTGACCAGGTCGAAGTAGCCGGTGCCCGCCTCGCGCTGGTGCCTGGTGGCGGTGTAGCCGAGCTTCTCCGCGCCGAACTCGGCCTGCTGCAGCCTGACGTAGGCAGGCATGCCCTCCGCCGCGAATCCCGTGGCCAGGTCGAACATCGAGTAGTTGAGCGCGTGGAATCCGGCCAGCGTGATGAACTGGAACCGGTAGCCCATGGCGGCAAGTTCCTTGCTGAACTTCGCGATCGTGGACTCGTCCAGGTGCGCACGCCAGTTGAACGACGGCGAGCAGTTGTAGGCGAGCAGCTGGTCCGGGTAGACGCTCCTGATGCCCTCGGCGAACTCCCTGGCCACGTCGAGGTCCGGGGTGGACGTCTCCATCCAGAGCAGGTCGGAGTACGGCGCATAGGCCAGGCCCCGCGCGATGCACGACCCGATGCCGTTCCGCACCCGGTAGAAACCCTCGGCGGTGCGCTCGCCGGTGACGAACGGCCGGTCCCGCTCGTCCACGTCGGACGTGAGCAGGGTCGCGGCGTGCGCGTCCGTGCGCGCGATCACCAGCGTCGGCACTCCGCACACGTCCGCGGCCAGCCGTGCCGCGTTCAGCGTCCGGATGTGCTGGCCGGTCGGGATCAGCACCTTGCCGCCCAGGTGCCCGCACTTCTTCTCGGAAGCGAGCTGGTCCTCCCAGTGCACGCCCGCGGCGCCCGCCGCGATCATGGACTTCATCAGCTCGAACGCGTTCAGCACCCCGCCGAACCCGGCTTCCGCGTCGGCGACGATCGGCGCCAGCCAGTACGGCTGGTCGTGCACGTCGCCATCCGCCGACTCAGACCAGGTGATCTGGTCGGCGCGCAGCAACGCGTTGTTGATCCGGCGGACAACCTGGGGCACCGAGTTGACCGGGTACAGGCTCTGGTCGGGGTAGGTCTGGCCGGCCAGGTTCGCGTCCGCCGCCACCTGCCAGCCGGACAGGTAGATGGCCTTGAGGCCCGCCCGCACCTGCTGGACCGCCTGGTTTCCGGTCACCGCGCCGAGCGCCGTGACGGCGTCCTCCGATGCCAGCAGCTGGTGCAGCCGCTCGGCGCCATGTCGGGCCAGCGTGTGCTCTTCGGTCACAGTGCCGCGCAGGCGCACCACGTCTTCGGCAGAGTACGTCCGCTCGATGTTCTTCCAGCGGGTGTCGGTCTCCCACTCCTTGCTTAGCCTGGCCGCCTGCTGGCTGATCGTGTCCACTGTGCTGCCTCTCTGCGGTGCTGACCTTTACCTCTTCTCAGCGTGTCCGGCCGGGCAGGCAGGGGATAGGCCCGACGGATGTAAAGTTCTTCACTTTTTTCCAAGTTGACAAGTTATACTCAGCTTCATCATGAAAGATCAGCGGAATTTGGCGCAGTCGGATGGTATAGACCTTATAACCTTCGGCCAGCGGCTCCGGCACCTGCGCCGGACCCGCGGCCTGACGCTGGCCGAGCTCGGGGAGCGCGTGGACCGTGCCCCCTCGGTGCTCTCGCTTCTGGAGAATGGCCGCCGTGAGCCCAAGCTGTCGCTGGTCGAGCAGCTGGCGGGCGCGCTTTCCGTGCCGATAACCGAGCTGCTCAGCCGCCAGCCGCCCAGCCGCCGGGCGCAACTCGAGATCGCCCTGGCCGACGCGCAGCAGGACCCGTCCTACCGCAGGCTCGGCCTGCCGCCGCTGAAGGTCGGGTCGCGGGTCCCCACCGACGTGCTCGAGCATCTGGTCGCGGTCTCGGCCGAGCTGCGGGCCCAGCAGTCCAAGCCGACCGCCACCCCTGAGGAGGCCCGCGCCGCCAACGCGGCGCTCCGCGAGGCCATGCGCGAGCGCGAGAACTACTTCTCCGAGGTCGAGCGCGAGGCGTCGGCCGCGCTGGAGGCCGGCGGGTACTCCGGCGGCGCGCTCTCCCAGGGCATGCTGACCTCGGTGGTGACCCACCACGGCTTCGCCGTCCGGTACGTCCAGGACCTGCCGAGGTCGGTGCGGTCGCTGACCGACCTGCGGAACCGGCGGTTCTATGTCAAGCAGGAACCGGTCGGCGCCCATTCGCCGCGGGCGATCGTGCTGCAGGCCCTCGGGCACTTCCTGCTCGGCCACCAGGCGCCGCGCGACTTCGCCGACTTCCTGCGCCAGCGGGTGGAGGCGAACTACTTCGCCGCCGCCGTGCTCATGCCCGAGCCCGCCGCGGTGGCGGTGCTGGCCGGCGCGAAGCAGTCACGCGACATCGCGGTCGAGGACCTGGTGGACCTGTTCTCCGTGTCCTACGAGATGGCCGCGCACAGGTTCACCAACCTGGCCACGCACCACCTGGACCTGCCCTGCCACTTCGTGAAGAACGACGCGGGCGGCGT
>JASHTQ010000118.1 GCA_030040475.1 Streptosporangiaceae bacterium | reverse complement strand
GCGAACCCGCCGGGCCGGCGCCGCTGGCCCCGGCGGGCGTGCCGTACATGTTGTTCATACCGGTAAGCGTGCGTTCCGGGTCTTGGACATGACCCGGTCCCTCCTGAACGCGAGCTGTGAGTGCTCCGCGAGTTTGCTGTCGGGCCGCATGGCGGTATCGGGGAGCACACAGACTCCTCTCGGTTTCCGCCGCCGCCGCCGAGCTCCTCGCTGCCTCCCCACCGAGCTCCTGGCCGCCTCCCCACCGAGCTCCTGGCCGCCGCTGCCGCGTCCGCCGTCCCTGCTGCCGCGTCCGCCGTCCCTGCCGCCCCTGCCGTCCCTGCGGTCACTCGGTCACCAGACCCGGCCGCAACGATGTAAGGGTGTAGCGGTTGTAACCGCCACGATGTAAGGATGTGGCGGTTGGCACGGGGCCGGGCAGGACCGCTGAGCCAGCCGGAGCGCCGGACGGGCGCGGACGGAGATGGCCGGAGCGCCGGACGGACGCTGGCGGGGGACGAACCGGGCATTTTGTCCAGGCCGCTATCCGCGGCACGCCGGAAACCCGGCTTATCCGGAATTCTCATGAAATAGACCAAAAATCCACCATAAGCCCGATTTCTCCAGGAAAAGTTTCACCATCAGGCTATTGCATAACATGAGCCTCATCCGGCCCGTCAATGACGTTTCCCCTGGATAGGGCGCCTTCCCCGGCAGCGACAAGGCGGCGCGACCTGGGCCATTGGCCATAAGCCGCCTCATTGACTCAGCCTTGTGCCCAATCGGCGCAAATGCGGAAATCTGGATGTTGGTGTTCGTGACTCGCACGCACCATGCCAGACTGGGAATTTGACCGATCGCGCGGAAGGTGGCTCATGGAGCAGGTTCCCGAGGTACCTGAGGGCGTGGACACCGGAGTGCCGACGCCAGCCCGGATCTACGATTACATGCTGCAAGGCAGCAATTACTTCGATGCCGATCGTCTCGCCGCCGAGCAGATCCTCGCCGCGGCGCCGGAGATCAGGGACGCGGCCTGGTCCAATCGCGGCTTCCACCAGCGAGCGGCAAAGTGGATCGCGCAGCAGGGCATCAGGCAGTTCATCGACATCGGTTCCGGCCTGCCCACGGTGGGTAACACGCACGAGGTCGTGCAGAAGATCGTCCCCCAGGCCCACGTGGTCTACGTCGACAACGACCCCATGGTGGAGCTGCACAGCCGGGCGCTCCTGGACAGCGGCGGCACGATCAGCGTGATCTGTGCCGACCTGCGCGAGCCCGAGTCGATTCTCGGGCATCCGGCGCTTCGCGGGCTGATCGACTTCGGCCAGCCGACCGGGCTGCTGCTGACCGGGGTCATGATGTTCGTCTCGGATGCCTCCGACCCGTGGTCGCTGGTCTCGCGGTACGTGGCCGCGCTCACGCCAGGCAGCTACCTGTCCCTGTCGCACCTGACCGACGACCACAAGCCGCCGATCGCGGCCGAAGGTTTCCGCATGGTCTTCGACACCGCAACCGAGCACATGTACTTCCGCTCGAAGGCCAAGGTGGAGCGCTTCTTCCGCGGGCTGGACCTGGTCTCGCCGTACGAGGGCGCGGAACCCGGCATCACCTTCACCGGCCTGTGGGGAGCCGAGGATGTCGAACTGGCGGACAGCGAGGGCTCGCGGTGGCTGTACTGCGGGGTGGCCAGGAAGCCGTGACCGGCAAGCCCACGGTCTGCGAGCTCGGCATCGACCTGGCCGCGCAGACCTGGCAGCGTTCCGGCCCGCAGCACGGCGGGATCGAGGTCGCGTTCGTCCGCGCGCCTGACGCGCCTGACGCGCCTGACCGTACCGAATGGGTCCTGCTGCGGGTGACCGGCGACCCTGATCGCAGGGTGCTCGTGTTCGACCGGCATGAGTGGGAGTGTTTCCTGGACGGCGCGCGCCACGGCGAGTTCGACGACGCGGCGACCCGGGAGATAAGCCCGTCACCCTGATTTGCGATTCGCAATTTGGGTACGTCTAGGTCGCGGCAGGATTCCTGTCGAGAAGGAGAGTCCCCATGAGCGATGACGCCTACGGCGCCACCATCGCTAAGCGCCGACTGGCCCGGCTGCTCACCGCGGCGCGCGTCAACAGCGGCTACACCGCCAACCACGCCTGCGACATCCTGAATTGGGGCCGGGGAAAGGTGGGGCGTTTCGAGGCCAACCAGTGGAAACGGCCCGAGCTGAGCGACATCAGGGACCTGGTCCGCATATACGGCATCGACGGCGGCGAAAAGGCGGAAATCGAGGACCTGGCCCTGCGCGCCCGCGCGCGGGCCTGGTGGCGCGATTATCCGGAGATTTTCGACAGTGAGTTCCCCGGATACGAGAGCGACGCCACCACCATTCGCGTCTTCATGCCACTTGTGCTGCCGGGCCTGCTGCAGACTCCCGCCTACACCGAAGCGCTGCTGCGGGCGGGCCCCAGGCCCCCCTCCTACCGGCGCAAGGTGCTCGAGTCCAGGATGCGCAGGCAGGAGATCCTGGACCGGACCGACGGCTCCGCGCCGACGTTCGGCGCCGTCGTCACCGAGGCCTCGCTGATGTACCGGTGGGGAACGCGCGATGACCGCAGGGAGCAGATCGAGCACCTTGTGGCCCTGGGCGCCCACCGCAACGTGCGGCTGCACATCCAGCGGTTCGAGGACGGGCCCGCGACCGGCGTGGTGTCGATGGTCAACATCTTCGGCTTCCGGGACGACGAGCCCGACCTGGTCTTCGTGGAGAGCGATTACACGATCGAGGAGGTGAGCAAGCCCGAGTCCGTACAGGGGTATATCGAATCGTTCGAACGTGCCCGCGATGCCGCGCTCGAGCCAGCGGATACCACTGGCTACCTCGAGCGTCTCGCGAGGCGAATGGAGTAGCAAATGACCGACCTGTCTCAGGCCATCTGGCGGAAGGCCCGCCGCAGTGCACACAACGGAGGCTGCGTCGAGGTCGCGGCCAACCTGGACGGCGTGACGGCCGTCCGGGACAGCAAGCGTCCGGAAGGCGGTGCCCACGTCGTCAGCCGCGAGGCTTTCGCCGAGTTCCTCGCCGACGTGAAATCAGGCCGTTACGACGTGGAATAGCCGTAACGCATGACAAAGCCCCCCGGACGGATGCCGCCGTCCCGGGGGGCTGCCATGCCGGCCCTGTCTCAAGGCCCTGGCGGGTCACCTCCTGGTGCCCTCGCCACCGCGACTGTACACGCCAGATTCGCCCGATGACTAGGCACGATACCCCGGGGCCATCCGACCAGGCAGTATTACGCCGTTCCCTTGACCAGCGGAAAGCCCGACCGTGCACCATGATCATCATGCGCACCGTGACCATCGCCAGCTCCCCGCGTTGATCGTAATAAACATCGAATCAGACGTAT
>JASHTQ010000117.1 GCA_030040475.1 Streptosporangiaceae bacterium | reverse complement strand
GGAAGCCCCGCCCGGCGCACCAGCTCAGCCCGCTCCTCTTCAGACAGCACGATCTGCACAGCACCAGAACCCGGAGACGACATAACCACAGAACAACAAAAGTATCCACGAGAATTTCAGGCGCGGGATACTAGTGCCGTGGCCGGACACGTTCGCCCCGCGGATCGCACTTGCCGCATCTCACCTGCCTCACCCGTCCCCGCCATCCGCCGCCGGCCGGATCGTGGGTCAAAACTTCCCCGATAAGGGCAGTAACGACCCACGATCATGACAACAGGCCCGGATCAGGGCGGCGAAGGGAATCACGCGGACGGCTGCCGCGGCGCCCGGCGAGGCAACCGTTGCTTGCTGCGGCACCAGCCGTACCGGTCGCGGAAGGCCGCCTGCGTCAGCCCCGCGGCCGCCGCGATCGGGGCGCGCCTGTCCGAATCCTCAAGGTCCTGGCGGCAGCGGCGTCAGGTCATCCATGGGGTGGACCATGCATCCGGGCCGGCTGCGCCCGGTAGAGTCGAAGGTCCCGGCCGGGTCGGGCCGCGCCACCCCTGGCGCCGATGCCCCGCCGCCTGATATCACTGGCTGGTGGCGACGGGATCGGTGTCCTTCGAAGTGGTTCCGGTGGACAAGCCGGCCGACATGAACGTCATCATCGGCCAGGCCCACTTCATCAAGACGGTGGAAGACCTGCACGAGGCGCTGGCGGGGGTGAGCCCGCAGCTGCGGTTCGGCCTGGCGTTCTGCGAGGCCTCGGCCAAGCGGCTGGTGCGCAGGTCGGGCAACGACGAGGAGCTGACCGGCCTGGCCGCGGCGAACGCGCTGGCCATCGGCGCCGGGCACGCGTTCGTGGTGCTGCTTGAAGACGGCTTCCCGATCAACGTGATGAACCCGGTCAAGGCGGTGCCCGAGGTCTGCACCGTGTTCTGCGCGACCGCGAACCGGGTCGAGGTCCTGGTGGCGGTCACCGACCACGGCCGCGGGATCATCGGCGTGATCGACGGGTCGCCGCCGGTCGGGATCGAGGAAGAGGCCGACGTGTCCGAACGGCACGGCCTGCTTCGCATCTTCGGTTACAAGCTCTGATCTCGGGCGGCCAGGCAGCCGCTGGCCACCACCACGCTGTGGGGCGAGTCCTACTTCGACCGTAACCAGGTCAAGAGCCTGATCGTGCTGTCCCCTGGGGAGACGGCAAGCGCCGACATCTCCTACGGCGTGTACGGCACGCCCGCCAACTCGGTGCTCGCCTACTACCTGGAGGTGAGGCCGCCCAACTGCTACGGGCACTTCATCCGGAAGATCCCTTACGATCCGGCGCCCGTCTACCTGCACCAGCTAGAGGTGACGCCGATGGCCTATCACACGCCGTACATCCCGTAGCCGGCGACCGGATTCTGCGCGGCGCGCAGGTTGAGCTCAGAGCAGGGCGAGTTCCCGCACCCGCTCGCCGGCCAGCACGCGGATCACGGCCCCGGCGGCGGCCAGGGTCCACTGCGAGCGACGGAAGTGGTGGCCGCACAGCAGCAGCTCCACCTCGTGTGACCGGTCCGCGGTCGGCGGCATGATGACCCGCACCATGGGGCGGGAGGGGCAGCAGCAAGCTCGATCGTCCATGCGGTAAGCCTCGCCCGGCGCGGGCATCGCCCGGCAGGGCCATAGCTCCCGACTGCGGAGGGCCGGAAAGTACCTTTCGGCCGGGACCTTCGTCCCGGGTCCCGGCCGAAACCGACCGCTACATCGACCGCGTGCCGCCCGTTATCGGCGGCGACCCCGCTGGTGGGATCTTCGGCCGTCCGGCAAGGGAACTAGGACCCTACCGCCGGACTGGGGCGAGTGATGGCCTGGGGATAAGGAGTATTGATTGAGGCCTGGGTTCCGGCAGCCACGTACGGCATGGGCCGCGCGGCATGGGCCGCGGGGCGGCCAAGGGCCGCGGGCTCGGGCCGGAAGGAGCCAGCGATGCGTTGTCACGTACAGGACGTCATGACGGTTGATCCACCGACGGTTACCCCCGCCACCCCGCTGAAGGACCTCGTTGACATCCTGGTGGAGAAGAAGATCAGCTCGGTGCCGGTGCTCGGCCTGCACGGCAGGGTCCTCGGCCTGGTGGCCGAGACCGACCTGCTCAGGAAGGAAGAGCTCAAGCGCGACCCGGAGGTCAGGCACTCCATGCACATGACCTACCGGGCGCGCCGGGACATGGCCACCGCGGAGACCGCAGGAGAGCTGATGAGCACGCACCCGGTGACAGCGCGGGCGGACATGACCGTGGCCGAAGCGGCCCGGCTGATGGACCGGCACCAGGTCACCTGCCTGCCGGTGGTGGACGACCGCGGGAAGCTGCTCGGCGCCGTCAGCCCGCGTGACCTGCTACGGGTCTTCCTGCGGCCGGACGAGGAGATCCGCGCGCAGATCATCCGCGAGGTACTCGTCGGCTACCTCGGCACGAACCCCGCCCTGGTGCAGGTCGACGTGACCGACGGCGTGGTGAAGATGAGTGGCGAGCTTGAGCGCAAGGGCATGCTGTCGCTCGTGCTCCCGGTGACCAGGGCCGTGGACGGCGTCATCGACGCGCAGGGCGAGTTCAGCTACGCGATCGACGACACGAAGCTGCCTCCCGTCCCTGATCTGACCGACTACTGACGCCCGTCGCCGCGAGGGGGAGACAGAGGGGGAGACACCAGCCATGACGCACAAGAACGAGCGGGTGCTAACGGTCAGCGAGCTGGCCCGGGTGGAGGGCGAGGGCGCCCTGTACCTCCGGGCCAGCGACGGCAGGGTGACCGAGGCCCGGCTCGACATCTACGAGCCGCCCCGCTTCTTCGAGGCGTTCCTGCGCGGCCGGGCCCACACCGAGCCGCCGGACATCACCGCCAGGATCTGCGGCATCTGCCCGGTCGCCTACCAGCTGAGCGCGTGCGCGGCGATCGAGGAGGCCTGCGGCGTGACCGTCGGCGAGCAGGTCGCCGACCTGCGCAGGCTGCTGTACTGCGGGGAGTGGATCGAGAGCCACGCGCTGCACATCTACCTGCTGCACGCGCCCGATTTCCTCGGCTTCGGCAGCGGAATCGAGATGGCCACGGCGCGCCGGGACCTCGTCGAGCGGGGCCTCGCGCTGAAGAAGGCAGGCAACGCCATCATGGAGCGGGTGGGCGGCCGCGCGATCCACCCGGTCAACGTGCGCGCCGGCGGCTTCTACCGCGCGCCCGCCCGGGCCGAGCTTGCGGCGCTGACCGACCCGCTGCGCCGCGCGCTCGACGACGCGCTGGCCACCACGGCGTGGGTCGCCGGGTTCGACTTCCCCGATCACGCCTGCGACGCGGACATGCTCGCGCTGTCACGGCCCGGCTGCTACCCGATCGAGCGGGGCACCGTGCAGACCCGCTCGGGCCTGGCGTTCCCGGCCGCCGGGTGGGACGAGCACGTGATCGAGGAGCAGGTGCCGCATTCCACCGCGCTGCACGCGCACCTGGCGGGCGGCGGCAGATACCTGACCGGGCCGCTGGCCAGGTACTCGCTGAACTCGCGCTGGCTCTCGCCGCTGGCGAAGGAGGCCGCGCACGCGGCCGGGCTCGGCCCAGCCTGCGACAACCCGTTCCGCAGCATCATCGTGCGGGCGGTGGAGACGGTGTACGCGATCGAGGAGGCGCTGCGGCTGATCGGGGCCTACGAGCCGTTCGACCCGCCGGCCGCCGAGGTACCGGCGCGGGCCGGCGTCGGCCACGGGGTGACCGAGGCGCCCAGGGGCACCCTGTACCACAGGTACCAGATCGGCGCCGACGGCCTGATCGCCGACGCCCGGATCGTGCCGCCCACATCGCAGAACCAGGCGGCCATCGAGGCCGACCTGCGCGCCTTCGCCGAGCCCAGGCTCGGCCTCGACGACGCCGAGCTCACCAGCCAGTGCGAGCAGGCCATCCGCAACTACGATCCCTGCATATCCTGCTCGGCTCACTTCCTCCGGCTGACCGTAGAACGATCATTATTATCCAGAACGGGCGGTGGTATCCGTGCCAGGTCCCGGTGACACGGCGACCGTGGTGATCGGCGTCGGCAATGAGTTCCGGCGCGACGACGGCGCCGGGCCCGCGGTGGTCGCCTGGCTGCGCGGCCTGGTCCCGCCCGGGGTGAAACTCGTGGTCACCGACGGCGAGCCCACCCGGCTGATCGAGGCCTGGACCGGCGCGGCGCTGGCCGTCGTGGTCGACGCGGTCCGCGCGCAGCCGCCGCGGCCGGGTACGGTCCACCGGTTCGCGGTCGACCGGGCCGGAGCCGCGCCGGCGCGGCCGGCGAGCTCGCACGGCCTCGGGCTGGACGACGCGATCGGCCTGGCGCTTGCCCTGGACCGGATGCCTGGCCGGCTGATCGTGCACGCGATCGAGGCCGCCGACCTGGCCCAGGGTACCGGCCTTACCCCGCCGGTCGCCGCGGCCGTGGGGAAGGTGGCCGATGCGATCCTCGAGGACATAGCCGCGGCGCCTCGCGGCGAGGGGGACTTACTGCCCTGCCGCTGCGTCGGCGGCGGGTGGATCCTGTAAGTAGCAGATGTGACAGCTCACCATGCACAGGAGGGGGTGACGATGTCGGGCATCATCCACGACACCCCGGAGGGCTACGACTCGGACGCCCCGGTCGAGGATCCGCTCGCCCGCCAGGCGGCGATCTGGCAGATCGAGCGCAGGCGGTTCGCGGCCGGCGCGGTCTGGTTCTCCATCGGTATGGTGATCCTGGCGGCCATCTTGGGCGCCGCGAAGTACCACGACGTCCACGGCTGGGACTCGCTGATCGTCTACCCGGCCGGCGCCGCGCTGCTGTTCGGGGCGGCACGCGGCTGGTTCGTATCCGGGAACAAGCCGATCAGGGAAAGCGAGATCAGGCACGAAATCAAGCGTCGGTACGACCCGCGCCGTTGATTTAACTCCAGCCTTGGCAGAAACCATTTCCCGGCCTTTCATGGCGGGTTCAGCCCGGCCCGGGACCGGGCAAAAGGACCTGGCCAAGGGTCGCGAATTTGCGGGACCTTGGTACCGCGCCGGTGGGCATTATGGCGGCCATTCTTAGGTAACCCTTGAGGTTTGATGAACGGTAGCGAGGGAGCAAGCGCCAAACAGGCCCACTGAGTCTTCTTCGTGCTGGAGGCGCACCATGAAATTCCGCATCGCACTGGCGGCGCTGGCGGGCGCGGCCACGCTGGCGGCGGTAGGGATGGCGGCCACGGCTCCGAGCGCGGGCGCCAGCACGGTCCCGGCGACGACTACCGTCAGCCACGTCACCGACCCGCCGCCGCCGCGCGGCTACACCGGCTCGCAGCTGTCGGCGACGCTGACCCGTGGCTACCAGAGCTGGGGAAACCACCGCGAACTGGTGCTGACGCTGACCAACACCGGCCAGTGGCCGGTCACCCTGTCCGGCTACCCGGGCCTGCAGCTGCTGACCAGCAGGTTCCAGCCGCTGCCGACGACCACGGTCCCCGTCACGGTCAGGTTCCCCGCGGGGGACTCGATCGTCCTGCGCCCCGGCCAGTCGGCGACCGCTGACATCACCTTCACCGTCTACCAGATGGTCTACCCCTGGCAGCGCCACGGGGCTCCGTACTTCGGAGTGGGCGCCACCTACCTGGTGGTTACCCTGCCAGGGACCCACCAGGGCTCCTACTACCGGGGCCACGGGGAGCACTTCGTGCTGACGATTCCCGGCGGTCCGGTGCGGATCGTCCAGGACAAGCTGTACCAGACCCCGCTGATGGGCCAGTTCCCGATCTACTGGTGAGCTGATCGGCCGGCACCGTTAGCCGCCGTCCCCGCCATCCCGCGGCGGGGACGGCGGCTTCCGCCTACCGCCAGCGCGGGCTGGCGGATCGCTACCGTTACGTCGGTCGGCATGACGCAGTGGCCCCGGGCGTTGGTCGGGGAAATCGCGGGCCGTTCGGCTACGGCACGAGCGGTGCGTGCCGCTGCAGGCCTGATGCCCCCGATCCGGCGACCTGAGCCGATACCCCTTAGGGGTATATGCTGGCAGTGTATCGAGACGTTGCGGGGAGGTGTGATGAACGCGGCGGACCTGGTCGTGGTCCTCGCGGCTGCGGCGGCGCTTGCCGGGCTGGGCTGGTTCTTCTTCGGCCCGCGCAAGGCAAGCACCGCGGTGCTGGCCGACGGGGTGCAGCGGCTGGAGGTCACGGTCAGGGGCGGGTACAGTCCCGAGGTGCTCCGGGTACGCCAGGGCGTGCCCGTCGAGCTGACCTTCGACCGGCAGGAAGCCGGTGACTGCACCTCCCGGGTGGTGTTTCCCGATCTCCGGGTGAGCGCAGCGCTCCCGGCCTGGCGACGAACCGCCGTGCGGCTAGATCCCGCCGAGACGGGGCAGTTCGGGTTCGCGTGCGGGATGAACATGATCCACGGAACGCTGGTCGTCGAGCCTGCGCCCGCCCGCGTCGCGGGCAACGGCGCGGGCGGCCCTTCCGGCGGCGACACGGCCGACGGTGGGAACATCCAGCCAGCAGACGCACCGGGTTCTGTCGTGGCGTCGGTAGCCGACGATGCGCCGCCCCGAGCGGCAGGCGGCGGGACCGCGCTGGATACGGAGGATGCGCAGGACGCGGAGGCGACCGAACGGCGGGCAGAGATCGCCGACCTGTCCCGCCGGGTCATCGCGGGAGCGGCGCTCACGCTGCCCGTGCTGTACGCGGTGATGGCCCACGACCTGTTCCACGCCTGGGTGCCGGGAGCGCTGCTGGACCACTGGGTGCAGCTCGCGCTGATCACCCCGGTGATGTTCTACACCGGGTGGCCGGTGCACCGCACCGGCTGGCTTGCCCTGTCGCACCGGTCGGCCGACATGAACAGCCTGGTCACCGTCGGCACGGCCGCTGCCTACGGATACAGCCTGATCGTCACGGTCGCGCCGTCGCTGCTGCCGGCCGACGTGCGCGAGGTGTACTTCGAGACCGCCGGGGTCATCTTGACGCTTGTCCTGCTCGGCCGGCTGATCGAGACCCGGGCCAGGGCAGGCACCGGGCAGGACATCGCCGAACTGCTCGGCCTGCAGCCTCGCACCGCACGCGTCGTCCGCGACGGCACCGAGGCCGAGGTCCCCGTGGGCCAGGTGGCGCCCGGCGATGAGCTGGTGATCAGGCCCGGGGAGAAGATTCCGGTCGACGCCGTCGTGGTCTCCGGGTTCTCGGCGGTGGACGAGTCCATGGTCACCGGCGAGCCGATGCCGGTCAGCAAGCAAGACGGCGACACCGTCATCGGGGCGACGATCAACGGCACGGGGTCGCTGCGGGTCCGCGCCGAAAAGGTCGGCGCGGACACCATGCTGGCCCAGATCATCGCGCTGGTGCGGCAGGCGCAGGCGTCCCGGGCCCCGATCCAGCGGCTGGCCGACACGGTCGCCGGGTATTTCGTGCCCGCGGTCATCGCGGTGGCGATCGTGACGTTCGCGGTCTGGTTCACCGCCGGGCCCGCCCCGGCGTTCACGCTGGCGCTTGTGTCGGCGATCGCGGTGCTGATCATCGCGTGCCCGTGCGCGCTGGGCCTGGCCACCCCGCTCTCGATCCAGGTCGGCACCGGCAAGGCGGCCCGGGCCGGGATCTTGATCAGGTCGGCGGAGGCGCTGGAGACCGCGCGCCAGCTGGACACGATCGTGCTGGACAAGACCGGCACCATCACCGCGGGCAAGCCGGCCCTCACCGGCATCCTGCCCACCGGGCGCTGGGACGACGACGAGCTGCTCGCGCTGGTGGCGGCGGCTGAGTCCGACAGCGAGCACCCGCTGGCCGCCGCGATCCTGGCCGGAGCCCGCGACCGCGGCCTGAGGATCCCGGCGGCGGCCGGGTTCGGCTCGATTACCGGCCGGGGCGTCCAGGCCACGGTCAACGGGCACGCCGTGCTCGCCGGCAACGCCCGCCTGCTGACCGGCGCGGGCATACCCGCCGCCGCGCTGGAGGATGCCGCCGCGGAACTCTCTGCTGACGGCGGCACGCCGGTGCTGGCCGCCATCGACGGCGAGCCGGCCGGGGTGCTCGCGATCGCGGACCCGGTCAAGGACGATTCCGCCGCCGCCATCGCCGCGCTGCGCCGCCTCGGCGTGGACGTGGTCATGCTGACCGGAGACGACGCCCGCGCCGCCGCCGCGGTCGCCCGCCAGGCCGGCGTCGGCCGGGTGCTGGCCGAGGTGCTGCCCGAGCGCAAGGCGGCCGAGATCCGCCGCCTGCAAGCCGAGGGGCGCAAGGTCGGCATGGTCGGCGACGGGATCAACGACGCCCCGGCGCTGGCCGCCGCCGACGTCGGGCTGGCCATCGGCACCGGCACCGACGTGGCCATCGAGGCCGCCGACATCACCCTGGTCTCCGGCTCCCTGGCCGGAGTGGTCACCGCCATCGGCTTGTCCCGTGCCACCATGCGCAACATCCGGCAGAACCTGGCCTTCGCCCTCGCCTACAACGGCATCGGCATCCCCATCGCGGCCGGGATCTTGTACCCCCTCGCCGGAATACGGCTCTCGCCGGTCATTGCGGCAGCCGCCATGGCGGCCTCGTCCCTGTCGGTCGTCACCAACGCCAACCGGCTGCGCCGCTACCGCCCCGCGCGCCTGCCGCACACCGTTCAGGGCGAGGCCAGCCCCCAGGTCGAGACCCCCGCGGAAGCCTGCCGCGACGGCGACGCTGCCGGGCCAGCGACCGACCCTGTGTGCGGAATGACCGTGGATCCCGCCACCGCGCCCGAGCGCCGCGGCACGGATGCGGGCACCGCGTACTTCTGCTCGCCGGGCTGCGCCGCCACCTTCGACGCCGGGACCCGGTGACAGCCGCCCGCCGACCTTACGCACACCTGGAGCCCAAGGCTGGACATCCGCGAGGCGACAAGACTGGCTGGAGCGGCTGTAGTGGTTCCTGTGACCATTGTGACCGATCCGCGCGGTGCTGATGCGGCAGGCGGCCGACGGAGGGCGTCCCGGGCTGCAGGAACCGGACCGCGGCTCCGGGCGCGTGGTCGCCGGGTCGGCTGGAACCGGACCGCGGCTCCGGGCGCGTGGTCGCCGGTCGGCTGGGCGGCGTGCTGGTGATGGAGTTGGGCGACGTTATTGTGGGGCGAGCGATGCTGGTGGGCATCAGGGGTTGCGCCGGGCGGCTAGCGCGGGAGACGCCGCGTTGAAGGTGGCGAGCACGCGGTCGATCTCCGCCCCGGTCATGCCGAGGCCGCGCAGCTGGGCGGTGAGCGCGGCCAGGTTGGGCGTGGGCACCGGGCCGAAGCAGCCGTAGCAGCCGCGGCCGAAGGCGGGACAGATCGCACCGCAGCCGGCCTGGGTGATCGGTCCCAGGCAGCCGATGCCGCGCGTCACCATCACGCACGACGTGCCGCGCAGCTTGCAGTCGTAGCAGACGCTGTGCGCGGAAAGCCGCGGCCTGCGCCCGGCGAGCAGCGCGGTGAGCAGCTCGAGCAGCTGACCCTTGTCGATCGGGCAGCCGCGCAGCTCGAAGTCCACCGTGACGTGGTCGGCCACCGGCGTCGAGGTCGCCAGCGTGGAGATGAACTCCGGCCGCGCGTAGACGACCGAGGTGAACTCCCTGACGTCGGCGAAGTTGCGCAGCGCCTGGATCCCGCCGGAGGTGGCGCAGGCGCCGATCGTGACGAGCACCCGCGATGCCGCGCGGATCTCGGCGATCCGGCGCGCGTCCCGCTCGGTGGTCACGGAGCCCTCCACCAGGGACACGTCGTAGGGGCCGTCGACCTCGGCGCTTGATGCCTCGGTGAAGTGCGCGATCTGCACCGCCCCGGCGAGCGCGAGCAGCTCGTCCTCGCAGTCGAGCAGGGTGAGCTGGCAGCCGTCGCAGGAGGCGAGCTTCCACACCGCCAGCTTGGGACGGCGCTTGCCGGTGCCGGTCATCACAGCTCCTTCTTCGCGACCAGGGGGGCGGCCTCGGCGTAGCCGACCACGGGGCCGTCGCGGCACAGCAGCAGCGGGCCGAGCTGGCAGTGGCCGCACAGCGCGGCACCGCAGCGCATGTTCCGCTCCAGCGAGACCCGGATGGCGGCGGGCGGCACGCCGCAGCGCACCAGCATCTCGGCGGACAGCCGCATCATGATCTCCGGGCCGCAGACGAACGCCGCCGTCCCGGCGGGATCGGCGATCGCGTCCTGGATCAAGGCGGTGACCAGGCCGACCCGGCCGTGCCAGCCCCGGTCGCCGTGGTCCACCGTGACCTGCACGTCGGCGCCGCGCCGGCGCCAGGTGTCCAGCTCGCGGGCGAACGGCAGGTCCTGCGGCGAGCGGGCGCCGACGAGCAGCGCCACCCGGTCGTAACGGGCGCGTTCGGCCAGCGCGGAAAGGAGCACCGGGCGCAGCGGGGCCAGGCCGATGCCGCCGGCCACGACCAGCAGGTCCCGGCCGTCGGCCCGGTGCACCTCCCAGCCGGTGCCGAACGGCCCGCGCACCCCGATCATGTCGCCGGGCACCGCGGCGCACAGCGCCCGCGTCACCGCGCCGACCGCACGGATCGTCTGCACAAGCAGTCCGCCCGAGGCTCCGCTGACCGACACAGGGACCTCGCCGACGCCGAAGGAGTACAGCATGGTGAACTGGCCGGGGTCCGGCGCCTCGATCGGCTCGTCGACCGGGCGCAGCAGCATCGTGACCGTGTCGTAGGTCTCGGCATGCCGCCCGGCCACCACGTAACGGGCGGGCCGCATCGGGGGGGTGGGAGCGGTCGCCGGGCGCGCCGGGGAGG
>JASHTQ010000116.1 GCA_030040475.1 Streptosporangiaceae bacterium | reverse complement strand
TGGTGGGAGCCGATGGGTCCGGTCGCCGGCGACTACGCCGAGGCTGACAAGGCGTCGCTTGTGCTGCACCAGCTTGATGAGCAGATCCACCACGGAGCCGAACTCGGTGTCCTGCGTGACCTGTACCTACATAGCGGCGACGGCGGCGAGCGCAGCACACTTCCGTGATGCTGCCGGCCCGGATGCTGGCAGCCACTCGAGCGATCTGAGGAGGAAGCGGTGCCTGTCCGTTTTCAGTTGGTCATCGACTGCGCCGACCCGGACCGGCTGGCTCGGTTCTGGGCCGCCGCGCTGGGCTATGAGCTCGCGCCGGTCCCGGCGGGATTCGCTACCTGGAAAGACTTCTACCGCGAGCTGGGTGTGCCCGAGGAGGACCTGGTCGACGGAGCGGACAGGATCAGCGACCCGGAGGGCCACGGGCCCAGCATCTGGTTCCATGCCCTCCCGGCTGCCAAGGTGGCCAAGAACCGGCTGCACCTCGACATCCGCGCCGGTGGCGAGTGGACGGACCCCATCGAGACCCGCAGGAAGCGAGTCGACGCGGAGGCCGGTCGGCTGGTCGGCCTGGGCGCCACCATCACCGGTGCACTGGGCGGCGAAGGGCTCAATCACTACGCGGTCGGGATGAAGGACCCGGAAGGCAACGAGTTCGATATCAACTGACCGCACCTGAGGCACCTCAGCCGCCTGCTTACGGGTAAGCGGCGGTCATTGGGTACGACATTTTCATCAATGGCCGGCGGCAGCCGATGGGCGTGATGAACGCTGTCTTCCCCGTCACCGCGCTGTACGTCGGCCCGCTGGCGGTTGCGTTTTACTGGCGGTGGGGCCGCGTCGGCGCGCGAGGAAAGAGGCCGTGGTGGGCGATGATGGCCACCGAGCTGGCCCTCACGATCGCGGGTGCCACGCCGGCGGCGGAATACGTTGGCGATTACGTCCTGGCTCTCGCGTTCGGCATCGTCTTCCAGTACTTCGCGATCGCGCCGATGCGCGGCCTCGGTCTGAAGGACGGCCTGAAGGCGGCGGCCAAGGCCGACTTCATCTCGCTGACCTTCTTCGAGGTCGGCCTGTTCGGCTGGATGGCGGTCATGACGTTCGTGCTCTTCCCGGCGCCGCATACGCTGATGCCGAGCTCGGCCTCGTGCTGGCTTCTCATGCAGACGGGAATGATCGTCGGCTACGCGACGTCATGGCCGGCCAACGTCTGGCGAGTGAGCGTTCGTGGGTACGGGCACCACGGCTCGTTCTGAGTAAATTGATTTTTTTGATTTTTTATTCGAGTATGCTACTCGACGCTCGCATGGCATCGGCGGCACGCGCGAGGTACGGGCACGGCGCGGTGCGCCGATACGCTGAGACCGCATGTTAGGTAGGGACCCGGCGGAAACGAAGAAGTGGGCTATGGCAGAGATAACCCTTGTGATCGGGGCCATCGCACGTTGCAGCGACGGATTCTCCGGCGAAGTGAAGAGCCTGGTCGTCGACCCTGATGCCCGGGCCGTCACGCATCTGGTGGTTGAGCCTGGAGTTGCGGATGAGGTGAGGAGCGGGTTGGCGCGGTCCGTCCCGCTCGATCATGTCGACGCCAGCGGGGAAGAGATCCGGCTGCGCTACACCGAGGCGGAGTTCAAGGACCTGGATCCCGCGGAGGAGACCCTGGCGGTGCTGGTACTCGGCGGGCCGCCGGTCCAGCTCCTGCCGTCCGGGGAGGGCTGGCGCAGCGCGGGCGGGCCGGTCGCGGATGGCAGCGCGATCCAGCGGATCCCGGACGGGGATATCGAAACCGTCGCGCTCACTCCCGAGACCGAGGCAGGCACGGACGAGGTGGAGGAGGGCCACGACGATCACGTGCTCGCCACCGACGGAGACATCGGCCGGCTCTGGGCGCTCCGGGTCGACCCGAGCGACGGGCGCGTGACCCAGGTGCTCCTTGAGGGAGGGTATTTGGAGCTCGACGAAGTGGCGATCCCGATCGGCCACGTGGCCGGGTTCGACGACGGCATCCAGCTCGACATCACCTGGGCACAGGTGCAGGACCTGCAGCCGTCAGGCTGACCGTCCAGACGCGGGGCGTACCGGAACGGCGGTCATTCCTTGACGCTGATGCGGGTGCCCAGTTCGGCGCCCTGGCAGATCCCGCGCATCACGCCGGCCGCGGCGACGTCGAAGACGTGCATCGTCAGGCCCTGCTCGTTGGCCAGCACGAAGGCACTGGTGTCCATGATCCGCACCCCGACGGCCAGCGCCTCGTCGTAGGTCAGCGTCGTGTAGCGCACCGCATCGGGATTCAGGTGCGGGTCGCTGTCGTAGACCCCGTCGACCCCGCGTTTGGCCACCAGCAGGGCGTCGGCGTCCAGTTCCAGGGCGCGCTGCACGGCCGGGTAGTCGGTGGTGACGTAGGGCTGGCCGATGCCGCCCGCGAGCAGGACGATCATGCCGCGGTCCAGATGGTGCGCCGCGCGGAGCCTGATGAACGGCTCGGCCACGCTCTGCATCGGCACCGCGGTCATGACCCGGACGTCGGCCTCCGTCCTGGCGGTGAGCGCGCCGCGGACCATCAGCGCGTTCATGATGGTGCCGAGCATGCCGATGTTGTCCGCCTCGGCGCGGCTGATGCCCCACCCCTCGGCCATCCGGCCGCGGAAGTAGTTCCCGCCGCCGACGACCACCGCCACCTGCACGCCGAGGTCGTGGACGGACAGAACTTCCTCCGCCACGCGAGA
>JASHTQ010000115.1 GCA_030040475.1 Streptosporangiaceae bacterium | reverse complement strand
CCGGACGGTACGACGATGTGCTTGACCTCTGCCATGTAGCGGTTGGCGGCCGCGGCGGCCTGGTCGGGACCGCTCCCGGCCTCGCGCGCGTGCATGTACGCCGCGTACCAGTCCCACCAGTTGTGCGGCGGCGCGGCCGCCTCGAACTTGCCGTGATGCTCCGCGGTCTCGTGCAGCAGGCCGGCAAGCGCCTCGATGTCCATGGGTGATCTCCTCTCTGGCGCCAACACTCCCACCCGCCACCGCCCTTCGCACCCGTAGACCCCCCGGCCGACCCGTCCAGACCGCAACGATGTAAGGACGTGGCGGTTATAACCGCTACAGGCTTACATCGTTGCCGCCGGGCCTGGTGACTGAGCGACCGGCGGGGCAGGCGGGGCTGGCGGAAGCAGGCAGGGCTGGCGGAAGCTGGCGGAGGCCGCGCAGGAGCCGTGCCGTCAGCCGGCCTCGGTGATCATCGCGGCGCCGACGGTCGCGTTGGTGGCCTCGTCGATGAGGATGAGGCCGCCGGTGGCGCGGTTCCTTGCGTACGGGTCGCAGAAGATGGGCTGGGTGAGGCGGAGCCGGACCCGGCCGATCTCGTTCAGCCCCAACTGCACCGCGGCCTCGTCCCGGTGCAGGGTGTTGACGTCGATCCGGTAGTGCAGGTCGGTGACGATCGCCTTCACCGTCCGGGTGGTGTGCTTGACGATGAGCCGGGTGCGCGGGGCGAGCACGCGCTCGGACGACATCCAGCAGACCATCGCCTCGATGTCCTGGGCGACGGTCGGCCGGTTGTTCGGGCGGCAGATCATGTCGCCGCGGGAGATGTCGACGTCGTCGTCGAGCAGCAGCGTCACCGACATGGGCGCGAACGCCTCGGGCACGGCGCTCCCCGCGGCCTCGATGTCCCGGATCGTGGTCGAGAATCCCGACGGCAGGTGCAGCACCTCGTCGCCCGGCTTGAGCACGCCGCCGGCCACCTGGCCGGCGTAGCCGCGGTAGTCGTGCAGGGCGGCGTCGGTGGCGGCGTGCGGCCGGATCACGTACTGGACCGGGAACCTGACGTCGATCAGGTTGCGGTCCGACGCGATGTGCACGTGCTCCAGGTGGTGCAGCAGCGACGGGCCGTCATACCAGGGCATGTTGGCGGACCGCGCCACCACGTTGTCGCCGTGCAGCGCGGAGATCGGCACGAACGCCAGGTCGCCGACCTGCAGCCGGGCGGCGAAGGCGGCGAACTCCGCGCAGATGCGCTCGAACACCCCGGCGTCGTAGTCGACCAGGTCCATCTTGTTCACCGCGAGCACCATGTGCGGCACCCGGAGCAGGCTGGCCAGGAACGCGTGCCGGCGGGACTGCTCGGTCAGCCCGTTGCGCGCGTCGACGAGCACGACGGCGAGGTCGGCCGTGGACGCCCCGGTCACCATGTTGCGCGTGTACTGGATGTGACCAGGGGTGTCGGCGATGATGAACTTCCGCCTGGGCGTGGCGAAGTACCGGTACGCCACGTCGATCGTGATGCCCTGCTCCCGCTCGGCCCGCAGCCCGTCGGTGAGCAGCGCGAGGTTCGTGTAGTCCTCGCCGCGGTCCCTGCTGGTCCGCTCGACCGCCTCGAGCTGGTCGGCGAAGATCGACTTGGAGTCGTAAAGCAGCCGGCCGATCAGCGTCGACTTGCCGTCGTCGACCGACCCGGCGGTCGCGAACCGCAGGATGTCCATCCGGGGTCCCGAGCTGGCAGCGTCCATCAGAAGTACCCCTCGCGCTTGCGGTCTTCCATGGCCGCCTCGCTCGTCCTGTCGTCGGCCCGGGTCTGGCCGCGTTCGGTGATCCTGGTCGCGGCCACCTCGGCGATGACCTCGGCCACGGTAACGGCGGCCGAGGGAACGGCCCCGGTGCAGGTCATGTCGCCCACCGTCCGGTAGCGCACCACGGCGTCGAACAGCGGCTCGTCCTCGTCCCTGGCCACGTACGGGTTGTCGGCGAGCAGCAGGCCGTCGCGCTCGAACACCTGCCGCCGGTGCGAGAAGTAGATGGACGGGATCTCCAGCGACTCGCGCTCGATATACGACCAGACGTCGAGTTCGGTCCAGTTGGACAGCGGGAACACCCGGATGTGCTCGCCGCGGTGCAGCCGCGTGTTGAACAGGTTCCACAGCTCCGGGCGCTGGTTCTTCGGGTCCCACTGGCCGAACTCGTCCCGGAACGAGAACACCCGCTCCTTCGCCCTGGCCTTCTCCTCGTCCCGTCGCGCGCCGCCGAACAGCGCGTCGAACCTGTGCTCCTCGATCGCGTCGAGCAGGGTCACGGTCTGCAGCCGGTTCCTGCTGGCGTGCCTGCCGGTCTCCTCGACGACCCGGCCCGCGTCGATGGATGCCTGCACCGACGCGACCACGAGCCGCACGCCGAGCTCGGCCACCCTGCGGTCACGGAACTCCAGTGCCTCGGGGAAGTTGTGCCCGGTGTCCACGTGCATGACCGGGAACGGGATGCGCGCCGGCGAGAACGCCCGTGCCGCGAGCGCCAGCATCACGATCGAGTCCTTGCCGCCGGAGAACAGCAGCACCGGCCGCTCGAACTCGGCGGCGACCTCGCGCATCACGTGGATGGCCTCGGCCTCCAGCGCGTCGAGCTGGGACATCTGGTAATCAGCGCGCATTCGTTACTTCCCGGATCGCCTTGAGCAGCATTCCCGCAAGCGCGGGCCGACATACGAGAATATCCGGCACCAGCAGATCGGCCTGGTTGTACAGCGGCGGCGACCCGTCGATGCGCGACGCGTGGCACCCGGCCGCCCACGCGACCGCGACCGGAGCCGCCGTATCCCACTCGTAGAACCCGCCGCCGTGCACGTACGCATCCGCCTCACCGCTGATCACGGCCGCCACCTTAGCCCCAGCTGACCCTAGGGGGACAAGTTCCGCATCAATAAGATCGGAAATATCCCGAACGAGCCGTGGTGCGCGGCTGCGGCTCACCACTATCCGCACCCGGCGATCACCGGCCGGATGGTCGGCGTGACCGGTAAGGATCTCGGCGCCGGTGGAGAGCACCCGGCCCTGGGCGGGCAGTGCCACCGCGCCCGCGGTGAGGCCGCCGCCGGCCCGTTCCCACAGTGCCACGTGGACCGCCCAGTCCGTGCGGCCGGGCTCGCCGAACTCCCTGGTGCCGTCCAGCGGGTCCACGATCCATACCCGGTCCGCGGTCAGCCGTGCCTTGTCATCGGCGGCCTCCTCGGACAAGATCACGTCCCCGGGACGCCGGGCCGCCAGTTCGGCGGCGAGGAACTCGTGCGACAACCGGTCGCCGGCCTTGCGCAGCATGTCAGGATCGCCGCCGGCTGCGCGCAGCGCGAGCAGCCGCTGGCCGGCCTGGCCGGCCAGCTCAAGCGCGAGTGCGTGGTCCTCCGCTATCGTCACAATCACTCCCCGGGCTCGGGTACCTGCCTACCATCAGCAGCCGCCGGGCCGTTTCGATTCCGTCGCGCTACGCCTCCGTCAGCGGATCGGCGTGGTAGGCGTTCTGCGCGGTGGCCAGGCCCTCGGTGATGAGGGTCTGCGTCGCGTCGGCACAGCGATCGATGAGCAGCGGCAGATCCTTGCGCTCGGCGGCGCTGAAGTCGCGCAGCACGAAGGCCGCGGGGTCCATCCGGCCCGGCGGCCTGCCGATGCCGAACCTGACCCGGTAGTAGTCCGGCGTGCCGAGCGACCTGGTGATCGACCGCAGGCCGTTGTGGCCGTTGTCGCCGCCGCCCAGCTTCATCCTCAGCACCCCGAACGGTATATCCAGCTCGTCGTGAATAACCACCAATCGTTCGGCTGAAAGCTTGTAAAACCCGAGCAGGGCGGAAACCGGCCCACCGGACAGGTTCATGTACGTACGTGGCCAGGCTATGGTGACCGGCGTCGCGGCGAGGGATCCCTCGGCGATGTCGTTGCCTGACCGGTGCGCCTTGAAGCGGGCCCCGGGGCCGCACGCCCGCTCGGCAAGCAGCGCGGTGACCATGTGGCCGACGTTGTGCCTGTTGCCCGCGTACTCCGGTCCCGGGTTGCCCAGGCCGGCGATGATCCAGCGGTCCCCGGTCAGCCCGCCTGCTCCCCTTCACCGGCCGGCTGGGCCGCCTCGGCCACCGGCTCCGGCACCTCCGCGCCCTCCTCGGCCTCGACCTCGGGCTCCTCCTCGGCCTGCGGCCCGAGCACGTGCAGGACCAGGGCGTCCGGGTCGACCTGCAGGGTCACGCCGCGGGGCAGCTTCAGGTCGCCGGCGTGCACTGCCTGGCCGACCTGCATGCCCTCCACGTCGACGTCGATGCCCTGCGGGATGTTCGTCGCCTCCGCCTCGACCGGGATCTGCACAAGCTGCTGGTCCAGCAGGCCGCCGGGGAAGACCTCGCCGGTTACCCGGACCGGCACCTCGACCGTGACCTTCTCGCCCCGCCGGACCAGGATCAGGTCGACGTGCTCGATCTCGTTCCTGACCGGATCCCGCTGCACCGCCTTGGGCAGCGCGATCTGGCTGCCGCCCTTGAGGCCCTCCAGGCGCAGCAGCACGTTGGGGGTCTTCAGCGCGAGCATCAGGTCGTGCCCGGGCAGGCTCAGATGGCGGGTTTCCGTGCCGTGGCCGTACAGCACGGCGGGAACCCGGCCCGCGCGACGGCTACGGCGGGCGGCGCCCTTGCCGAACTCGCTGCGAGCCTCGGTGGCGATGTGGACCTCGGGCACGGTGCTCTCTCCTCAACGTGGCGTGCGATGCGCGTTCGAAGTGTAGCCGAGAACGCAGGCACGCGCGGACGCCCTGATCCGCGTCCGCGCGCACCGCTCCGCCCGGTCAGCCCTGCGGCATCACCTGACGCAGCCCCTCGGCCGGCATCGTGCCGGGCTGGCCGGAGGCGGCGGACAGGTGAACGACGCCCTGCGGCGTGACGGCGGCCATGGCCGCGGTGCTGCCTGCCAGCGAAGCCAGGCCGATGAACCCGGCGGTGACGGCGATCTTGACGACGTTAACGGTGCGCATGACGGATTCCTCTCCACGTTTGGACGAATTGCGCCTCGATGCCGGGCGCGCGGGATCGACGAGCTAGCCGATGGGGGTTGCGATCGTGAGCGCGGCGGTCCTATCCGATCGCGCTCAGTTACTATCTGATTACGTTCATGCCTGCCGGGGTTCGCGCTGGACCGCGATGGCCCGATATCCGTTCCGGATGTCCAGGGCGCTGTCGAGGCCGGCCAGCGTGACGACCTTCGCTGCCAGCAGCAACGCGTCTAGTTCGGCGTCATCACGCCACGTCGGGTCGTAGGTTTCCGTCTCGTCCATGCCCTCCTCCGGTCATCCCGAGCTGTTGTTTCAGGTTCTTCCTGGCCTTGGCCAGGCTCTGCCGGACGGTCGCGGCATCGACATCGAGTTCCCTGGCAATCTCGGCAGGGCTGAACCCGTCGATGGTCCACGCCATGACCTGGCGTTGCTTGGGCGGCAGATCGGCCAGCGCGGCCAGGACGGCGCGTGCCTCGTCGTGCAGTTCCACGACGCTTGCGGCCGACAGCGGACCCTGCCGTTCCGGGACGTCCTCGACCAGGGTTTCCCTGCTGACCAGCTGCCGGTAGTAGAGCCGTCCGGCCACCCGCCTCAGCCAGGCCGTGGGGTGCTGGATGCGGTCCCACACCGCGAACGCCTCGGCGAACGCGGCTTGTGCGACATCGGCGCCCCGGTGTGCGTCGGCCCCGAGGCTCATTACGAACCACACCAGGCTCGAGATTTCCCTGGCGTAGCAGACCGAGAAATCGGTCACTGCCTGGCTGGTGCCGAGAGCCTCCTCGGCTATGTCATCGATTAAGGTGGGCTGCCATTCCAGCGACGCGGCGGGAAACTCGCTCAGCGCGACATCGGTTTCGAGGCGTTCAAGAACCGTTTCCACGACGTTCACCTCTTCCGGGTTTTCACCTGGCCGCCGATATGTCACGGCCTGGAGATGTTCCCCCGTCCGTGACGACAGGCTCCTATGGCTAAGGTGCAATAAACCCTGCCGAGCGTGACCCCGAACCGAAAAATAATTGCCGCGGGAATCTGCTAGGTAGGGCGCGGGCGCGTGCGGGCGAGGACGTCCTGCTCCGCACGCGCCCGGCCGGTGACGTTACTCGGACGGCATTCCCTCGGGGTCGTCCTCAGACGGCATGCCCTCATCGCCGTCGTCGTCCTCGTCCTCGTCGTCGTCCTCGTCGTCATCTTCGTCGTCGTCGTCATCTTCGTCGTCGTCGTCGTAATCGTCGTCGTCGGGCTCGCTCTCGCTCGCGGTCAGCTCGTAGAGCTCCTCGAGCTCGTCGATGCCAGCCAACTCCTCGACGAACGCTGCATTCCCCATGATGGTCCTCTCGTTTTCCTGGCCCCCGGAGCCAGCGGGATTAAGTGCCGGGGCAGACGGGCAGCATCGTATCCGGCGCGACACCGGGCTATCGGGTTTCCCGTCAAATGCCGGAGATCGCCTGCTCGGCGCGGGCTTCGGCAGCTTGCGAGAGGTCACCGAGGTCGTCAAATATCGCCGCTGCCTGCGTCAATGATTCACGGGCCTCGGCCGCCATGCCAAGACGATTCTGCGCGGTGCCGAGGAATCTCAGCGTGCGGGCCTGCCGACGCCGGTCGCCCGTGGACTGGTAGACCACCAGTGCCTGGCGCAGGCAGTCCAGGGCTTCGCCGTCCCGTCCCAGGGCGAGGTAGCAACGCCCTAGGTTGTGCAGGGCGTAGCCAAGACCGTGTGGGGTCTTGATCTCGGTAAACGTCGCGCGGGCCTGCAGCAGGTACTCGATGGCCTCCTCGGGATGGCTCAGGTCAAGGAAGTACTCACCCAGGTTGTTCAGCGCAACGCCCTCGCCGTACCGGTATCCGACGGCGCGGTCAAGGTCCAGGGCCCGCCGCAGCAGGTCCAGAGCCTCGTCAGCCCGCCCGAGAACCGCGTAGGCGTCGCCCAGGTTGTTGGCCGTCTGCGCCTCACCCAGGCGATCGCCGATTTCGCGCCGGATCTCGAGCGCCTGCTCCAGGTACCGGATGCCTTCGGCCTCGCGGCTGAGCCCGAGGGCGTTGCCAAGGTTGTTCAGCACCCACGCCTCGCCCTGGCGGCCGCCCGCCTGGCGGGCGCTTTCCAGTGCGATCCGATGCGTGGCGAAGAGGTCCGCCCAGTTGCCGCGGCGGCTGAACATGCTGAACAGGGACGCGGGCAGCCGCCAGGCGATCTCGTGCAAACCGGACGCGGCGGCCTGGCGCGTCGCGGCTACCACGTTGACTCGTTCCTGGTCATACCACTCGAGGGCATCGTCCACGGTGGCGAAGCTGGGTGGCGACGACCCTTCCGGGCCGGCGGCGAGCGGCACGTTGTAGCGGTACGGCGAGATGACCTGGGCGGCGGCGTCGGCGGTGCGCGTATACCAGTCGAGCAGGCGGCCGGCCGCGGCCTCCCGGTCAGCCGCGGGCAGGTCAGCCCCGGCGCGTTCGGAAGAATAGACCCGGAGCAGGTCGTGGAACTTGTACATGTCGGGCGCCTCGGACTCCAGCAGATGCGCATCCACCAGCGTCTCCAGCGCGTCTTCGGCCATATCGTCGGCGATGCCGAACAGGGCGGTCGCCGCGGCCGATGAGATCGACGGCCCGTTCCACAGGCCGAGCAGGCAGAACGCGCGGGCCGGGTCCAGTCCGCCGGAGTTGTCGCGGGCGGCCAGGCTGGTGAAGCTGACCTCGAAGCTGGCCCGGACCGCCAGATCGCCAGCCCTCATCTCATCCAGCCGCCGACGCTCGTCGCCGAGCCTGTCGGCCAGCCTTCTTATCGTCCAGCCACTGCGGGTGACCAGGCGGGCGGCGCAGATCCTGATGGCCAGCGGCAGGCCGGCGCAGGCCTGCAGCAAGTCGGCGGTGGCCTCGGGCTCCGCCGAGGCGCGTTCCTCCCCGACCACCTTGGTGAACATGGCCAGCGCCTCGCGCTCGTCGAGCACGTTCAGGTCGACCAGCTTGGTGCTGGCCAGGTCCGGCATCCGGCTCCGGGTGGTAACCAGCACGGCGCACGACGCGGTGCCCGGCAGCAGCGGCCTGACCTGCGCGGCGTCGCGCGCGTTGTCGAGCACGACGAGCATCCGCCGGCCGACCACCGCGCTGCGGTACCTGGCCGCGCGCTCGTCTTCGTCGAGGGGCACGTCCTTGCCGTCCACGCCAAGGTCGCGCAGGAATCTGGCGAGCACGTCCGCCGGCGAGAGCGGGTGCGCGGTCGCGCCGAGCAGGTCCACGTACAGCTGGCCGTCGGGGAACTTGCGGCGGACACGGTGCGCCGCGTGCACCGCCAGCGAGGTCTTGCCGAGCCCGCCCGAGCCGGCGACCACGGCGATCCGGACCGCGCCGGGATCGACGTGGCCGGCCGCGCCCGTCAGCATCTCGCCCAGCCGCCGTACCTGCTCATCGCGGCCGGTGTAATCGGCTATGTCGGCGGGCAGCTGCGCCGGGGTGGGTACCGACGGGCGCCGGCCCGCCGGCGCCGCGGGTGCCCGCGGCGCTTCGGTACCAGACGGCGCCTTCGCCCCCTGCTGCCCGCGGGAGGCCGGTTCCTGCGCTCGGGCCCGCGCCGCGATCGTGCCGCCGGAGATGCTGCCGGGAACGACCGTGCTGTCCTTGGCCAGCAGCCGGGCGTGGAACTGGCGCAGCTCGGGACCGGGGTCGACGCCGAGCTCGTCGGCGATCGCGGCGCGCGCGCGGCCGTAAACCTCGAGCGCCTCCGCGTGCCGGCCCGCGCCGTCGAGGGCCTGCATCAGCAACAGCCACAGGGCCTCTCGCAGCGGGTTGTCGGCCAGCAGCCGGCGAAGCTCGGGTACGGCCTGAGCGTGTCCGTCGCAGCCGAGCTCGGCGGTGATCCGCAGCTCGATGGCGTCAAGGCGGAGCGCGGCGAGCCTGTCCGCCTCGGCTTCGACAAGCGCCGTCGCGGGCACGTCGGCCAGCGGCTTGCCGTGCCAGAGGTCGAGCGCCTCGGTGAGCGCCTTGGCCGCGCCCTCCGCATCGCCGGCGGTGAACGTGCGCCTGCCGTCCCGCACCATGATCTCGAACAGCTGGGCGTCGGTATCCCGGGCGGCCAGCCGGAGCTGGTAGCCGGGTGCCCGGGTGACCAGCAGGCCGCTGTCGGCGTCGCCGAGGAGCCGGCGCAGCCGGAGCACGTAGATGCTGATCAGATTGGCGGCCGTATCCGGCGGCGCGTCCCCCCACACCTCGTTGATCAGGACGTCGGCGGGCACAACCTGCCCAGCGTTGATCAGCAAGGCAGCCAGGACGGAACGCCATTTCGGGGCTCCGATCCCCTGCCAGTCTTCTCCGGCCCGGACCTCAAGCGGTCCGAGCAGCCGGAACCTCATCATTCCCCGGGATCACGCCTCCGGCAACGCAGGGCCGTTCGAAGATTTCACTTAATCACGACTCAATTGGGACGTAAACCATCTCTACAAGTATGTCGGTATTCGCCTCGGCAACGGAGCCCACGGCGAGTGCTAGTCGCGCCGGACGGCAACGGGGGCGCCGTCCGACCCGGCGCCCTTTGAAACGCCCGCTCGCCTAGCGGGGTGGGTGCGGCGGGAAGCGGTCCTGGCCCTTGGTGGGGGAGGGAGGGGCCGGCCTTGTGGCCAGGACCGCCCGCAGCCGCTGGGGGCGGTCCTGGCCCGGGCCGGGGGGGCCTGGGGAGCGGCCATGTGGCCGGGACCGCCCGCAGCCGTCGGCACGGCCGCCAGAACCCCGACTTCAGCTCCGGGCACTTCAGCTCCGGGCACTTCAGCTCCGGCCGTCGAAGAGGCTGGTCACGGAGCCGTCGCTGAATACCTCGTTGATCGCGCGCGCGAGCAGCGGCGCGATCGACAGCACGGTCAGCTTGTCGAACCGCTTCTCCTGCGGGACGGGCAGCGTGTTCGTGATGATGATCTCGCTGATCCTCGAGTTCTTCAGCACGTCCACGGCCGCGCCGGACAGCACCCCGTGCGTCGCCGTGGCGATGACCCGGTCCGCGCCCTGCTCGAAGAGCGCCTCCGCCGCCTTGGCGATCGTCGCCCCGGTGTCGATCATGTCGTCCACCAGGATGCAGGTGCGGCCGACCACCTGGCCGACCACCTGGAACATCCTGACCTGGTTGGCCACGTCCGGGTCGCGCCGTTTGTGGATGATGGCCAGCGGGCAGCCGAGCCGGTCCGTCCACCGCTCGCAGACTCGCACCCGGCCGGCGTCCGGCGCCACCACCGTGACCTGGCTGACGTCCAGCTTCTTCTCGATGTAGGTGGCCAGGATCGACAGCGCGAACAGGTGGTCGACGGGCCCGTCGAAGAAGCCCTGGATCTGGGCGGTGTGCAGGTCGACGGCCATCAGCCGGTCCGCGCCCGCGGTGGCGAACAGGTCCGCCATCAGCCGCGCAGAAATGGGCTCGCGGCCGCGGTTCTTCTTGTCCTGCCTGGCGTAGCCGAAGAACGGCGCGACGACGGTGATGCGCCTGGCCGAGGCCCTCTTGAGGGCGTCGACCATGATCAGCTGCTCCATGATCCACTGGTTGATCGGCGACGTGTGGCTCTGCAGCACGAACACGTCGCAGCCGCGTACCGAATCGAGGTAACGGACGAAGATCTCGCCGTTGGCGAAGTCGAACAGCTTCGTCGGCGTGGGCTCGATGCCCAGGCAGGACGCCACCTCCTCGGCCAGCTCGGGGAATGCCCGGCCGGAGACGAGCAGCATCTGCTTCGCGTTCGGTGCGATGATTCCGCTCATGTGCCTCGCGCCGCCTCACCCTCATTCTGACCCTCGTGCGAGGAAGGCCCCCCTGCCGATTCCGGGTCGCCGGCGCGCGCGGCCGCCGCGGCGGCAGCCGAGCCGGGGCGTCTGCGCTCGACCCAGCCCCCGGAGTTGTGCTGCCTGCCGCGGGCCACGCCAAGCGCGCCCGGGGGCACGTCCTCGGCGATCACCGAGCCGGCCGCGGTATAGGCACCGTCCCCGATCGTCACCGGCGCGACGAGCACGGTGTCGCTGCCGGTGAAGGCGTGCGCCCCCACGGTCGTGCGGTGCTTGGCCGCGCCGTCGTAGTTGGCGAAGATCGTGGCGGCTCCGATGTTGGCGCGCTCGCCGATGTCGGCGTCTCCGACGTAGGACAGGTGCGGGACCTTCGCGCCGGCTCCGACGAAGGAGTTCTTCAGCTCCACATGGCAGCCGATGTGGGCACCGTCGCCGATCCGGGTGCCTGGCCGCAGGTAGGCATAGGGCCCGACGTCGGCGCCGGCCCCGATCTCGGCCGACACGCAGGTCGCGTACCAGACCCTCGCGTCGGCCGCTACCGACGTGTCCCGCAGCGTGCAGTCCGGGCCGATCCGCGCCCCCGGGCCGATCGTGGTGCGCCCCTCCAGGTAGGTCCCGGGCAGGATCTCCGCGTCCTCGCCCAGCACGACGCCGACGTCAATCCAGGTCGTCGCGGGGTCCACGATCGTTACCCCGGAGCGCATCCACGCATCGAGCAGCCGGTCGTTGTAGCTGCGGCGTGCCTGCGCGAGCTGCAACCGGTCGTTCACGCCCTGGGTCTCGGCCGGATCGGCGGCCAGGACCGTGCCCGCCCGATGGCCGTCACCGCGCATGATCGCGACCACGTCGGTGAGGTATTCCTGGCCCTGCGCGTTGTCGCTGGCGACCCGCTTCACCGCGTCGGCGAGGAGGATCCCGTCGAAGGCGTAGCAGCCGGTATTGATCTCGTCGATGGCCCGCTGCCGCGCGGTGGCGTCGGCTTCCTCGACGATCTCCGAGAGGGATCCGTCGGCCTCCCTGACGATCCGCCCGTAGCCGTACGGATCGGCGACCCGGGCGGTGAGCACGGTCACCGCGTCGCCCGCGGCGGCGTGCTGCTGGACGAGCGCGTCCAGCGTGCAACCCCGCAGCAGCGGCATGTCACCGTAGGTCACGACCACGATGCCCTGCTGGGCACCGAGTTCCTCGATCACCATGCGCACGGCGTGGCCGGTGCCGGCGAGCCGCTCCTGCACCACCACGCACACGCCGGGCGCATGCCTGGCGGCCTCCGCGCCGACCTGGTCCCCGCCGTGGCCGACCACGACGACGAGGCGGTGCGGGTCTAGTTCGCCGGCCGCGGCGAGCACGTGGCCGATCATGCTGCGGCCGCACAAGGTGTGCAGCACCTTCGGGATTCGCGATTTCATCCGGGTGCCCTCGCCTGCGGCAAGGACGATGACAGCGACCGGGCGAGGTTTGCTCACGCGGCTGGTCTCCTCGGGTAGCGCACCGACATCTGCGGGTTCCGGGGCCTTCAGGACCTTTCAGGCATCCATCGCCCGCCCCGCCGGCGCTGTGGTCACTTCGGGTTCCTGGACGCGACGGGGTACGTGTTCACCCACCCCTCATCCGCAGGATACCGCCCGGTCGCCAAGATCGGTTGGCAGGTTCGCGACCTCCGGACGGGCCGGTACCCAAGCTTGCCTCCTAAGCCTACGGCCGGCCGGCCGGTGGCCGACCCCGACTCGCGCGGCCGGGTCTCCCGCCGCGTGGCCACCTCAGCGTGTCTCGTCGTCGGGCCGGGCGCCGGCGGCCCTGGACTCGGCCGCCGGCCGCGCATCTCCGTTGCCGAGCGGCTCGGCAGGGAGCGGGACGACCAGCTCGGTCGGCTCGAAGTCGCCCTCCGCGCTCACCGCCGCCAGCTCCGCGCCGAGCGGCTCGGCCGCCGCGGCCGCCGCGGCCGCCGCGCCGGGTCGCTTGGGGCTTCCGGTCAGCAGCGAGGCCACCGCGGCGATCGCGCTCGCGGCAATCGCGAACGCGAACGCCACTCCCAGGCCGTCGTGGAACGGGCTGGTGATCAGGTGCGGGAAGAACTGGCGTCCGGTCACGTAGGCCGCGTGCCCGGCAGGAAGGTGCCCGAGCAGCGGGCCGAGCAGCTGCTTGATCGGGTTGTAGCCGAGGAACGCGGCAAACAGCACGCCGATGGGCGGCAGGTGGGAGAGCTGCGTCGCGGCCGCGGCCGGGACGCCCTGCGCGACCAGGCCGCTGGACATGGCCGACGGCAGCGAGCTGGACAGCCCGGCCACCATCAGCGAGAAGAAGATCCCGATCGACAGCACGAACGAGGTGTTCATGAACGTCGCGATCATGCCGCTGCCGACGCCGCGCTGGTTGGCGGGCAGGGAGTTCATCATCTCGGCCCGGTTCGGCGAGGCGAACAGCCCGGAGCCGAAGCCGTTAAGCGCGATGATCAGCGCGAACACCCAGTAGGAGAAGTCGACAGGCAGGAAGATCAGCAGCACGAAGCTCGCCGCGGCCAGCAGCGCCCCGCCGGTCGTGAACGCCTTGGCCCCGTACCTGTCGGACAGCACGCCGGACAGCGGCGCCGAGGCGAGGAAGCCGGCAGTCAGCGGCACCAGGTAGATGCCGGCCCACAGCGGGGTCTGGCTGAAGCTGTATCCGTGCAGCGGCAGCCAGATGCCCTGCAGCCAGATGATCAGCATGAACTGCATGCCGCCGCGGCCGAGCGCCATCAGCAGGTTGGCGCTGTTGCCGGCCGCGAACGCCCGGAGCCGGAACAGCGACAGCCGGAAGAGCGGCTCGGCCACCTTGGTCTCCACGTAGCCGAACGCGAGCAGCGCGACGACCCCGCCGAAGATCGCGCCGAGCACCCACGGGTTGGTCCAGCCCATCGGGTGCCCGCCGTACGGGAGCAGGCCGTAGGTGATGCCGACCAGGATCGCGATCAGGCCGACGGCGAACAGGATGTTGCCCCACCAGTCCATCCGCGCCCGGCGCCTGGTGCCGATGTCCCGCAGCATGAAGTACGCCCACACGGTGCCGAACGCCCCGATGGGCGCCGAGACCAGGAAGACGTAGTGCCAGTTGACCGGCCCGAGCAGCCCGCCGAGCAGCAGCCCGATGAACGAGCCGCCGATGGCCGCGATCGAGTTCAGGCCAAGCGCGGTGCCGCGCTGGTCGGCCGGGAACGCGTCGGTGAGGATGGCGGCGGAGTTGGCGAACAGGAACGCGCCGCCGATGCCCTGCACCACCCGCCAGATGATCAGCCACAGCGCGCCCGTGGTGCCGTGCTGCCAGGTCACGGTCAGCAGGATCGAGGCCACGCTGAAGATCGCGAACCCCATGTTGTACATCCGCACCCGGCCGAACATGTCGCCAAGCCGGCCGAACGACACCACGAGCACCGCCGACACGACCAGGAACCCCATGAACATCCACAGCAGGTAACTGGTGTTGCCCGCGCTCAGCGGGTTGAGCCCGATGCCGCGGAAGATGTCGGGCAGCGCGATCAGCACGATGGACTGGTTGATCGTGACCATCAGCACGCCGAGCGTGGTGTTCGACAGCGCGATCCACTTGTAGTGCGGCCCGACCGCTGCCGCGCGGCTCTCGCCTGCGGGCACGCCCGTGACGCCGGAATTCGCCGTCATTGCCGGTAAGCCCCCAAAGATGTGGTTCAAGACCAGCAGATCAATTGCTTCGCATTAACCAAATAATTGTATCTCCCATTCCCCGACCGGGACCCGGAGTCCGGGCCGATCCTGCCAGGCCGAGCCCGCCCAGACAATGTCGGCACCTCGCTCCGGTGTTCGAATATGCGTGCTTCACGGGAACCTTACCAGCTGCGGGAACAGGAATGCTACGCCGCCAGGGCAGGTCCCGTCGCCAGATCAAAGAGGTCCTCGGTCCGTGGTCTTCGTCAACAGCGACCCGAACCTGATCCGGCTCTTCCTGCGCTTTCTCGACGCGACCGGCACAGGGCTGGGCCGCCGCCGGCACGGCGGTACGTGGCGGCGCGAACTGAACCAGGCCGCGGAATCGTGTGTCCCGCGGTGCCTGCCGATACCGCGGCAAGATCCCGGCCGGTATCGTGGAACCGCGCTCACGGTGATGTCTCATTACAAACTGCGATCGCGATCCGGCGTAGGGTAATTGGCAGCCCAGCAGCCTTTGAAGCTGTGACGTCCTGGTTCGAGTCCAGGCGCCGGAACTAAGTCCTGGTTCGAGTCCTGGCTCCGAACCGTGGCCCGCCCGACCTGTCCGGCCGGTTCATGCATAACCGTGCGCCGCCAGGGCAGAGGGCGCAAGGCATCGGGTCCGCCTAGTGTCATCGACGCCGGGCGACAAGAACGACACGGACTGCTACGTGTCTCGCATGTTGAGACGACGATGGCCGTTCGCATCCGGAATTCATATGTCTATTTGCAGAAATTCATCCGGTCAGTCTTGCCTAACCTACGGTTTCGTAGGCTACGGTTACGTAAGCGTATAAGCGCTCCTGTCCGCCTATGTCCTAACAAAGGAGCACTATGACCGTCTCTCCCGACACCGCCAAGGCGACCGGCGCCGCCACCGCCGCGACCACTGCGCTGCCGACCGCGCCCGCGTTCGGCAGAACCACCGGGGGAGATACCAGAAGCCAGCCGCGTCCGGCCCGCCCGGACATCGAGGACGAGCCGAACTCCGTGTTCCAGCGTGTCCTCGTCGGCGTGTTCGTCGCCGTCCCGCTCCTCGCGCTGGCCGCGGCCATCCCCCTGCTGTGGGGCTGGGGGCTGGGCTGGCACGATGTCATCATCGCGCTGGTCTTCTACTGGGCGTCCGGGCTTGGCGTGACCGTCGGCTACCACAGGTACTTCACCCACCTGTCGTTCAAGGCGAAGACCGGCCTGCGGGTGGCGCTGGCGGTCTTCGGCAGCCTGGCCATCGAGGGACCCGTCATCACCTGGGTTTCCGACCACCGCAGGCACCACAAGTACAGCGACAAGGAGGGTGACCCGCACTCGCCCTGGCGCTACGGCGACGACTGGAAGGCGCTGACCAAGGGGCTGCTGTTCGCGCACATCGGCTGGCTGTTCGACCCCAACAAGACCTCGCAGGAGAAGTTCTCCCCCGATCTGCTCGCGGACCGGCGGATCAAGCGCGTCGACGCCTGGTTTCCCTGGCTCGTGGCGGTCTCGCTGCTGCTCCCCGCGCTCATCGGCGGGCTGTGGGGGATGTCCTGGCACGGCGCGATCACCGCGTTCTTCTGGGGCAGCCTGGTCCGGATCGCCCTGCTGCACCACGTGACCTGGTCGATCAACTCCATCTGCCACACCTTCGGCCGCGAGGAATTCGAGGTGCGGGACAAGTCGCGGAACGTGGCCTGGCTGGCGATCGCATCGTTCGGCGAGTCCTGGCACAACCTGCACCATGCCGACCCCACCTGCGCGCGTCACGGGGCGCTGAAGGGCCAGCTCGACCCGAGCGCGCGGGTCATCTGGGGGCTGGAGAAGCTGGGCTGGGCCTACGACGTGCGCTGGCCGGACGAGACCCGGCTCAGCGCCAAGCGTCCCGCGACGGCAACCAGGAAACTCGGCTCGATGACGCGGCGCGCCGACCGGGTTCGTGGCGCTATGCCCGCGGAGTCGCGATGATGAACCAGTGAGTGCCCAGCCGCAGCGAACCGGCCGCAAGAGAATGACAGGGAAGGAACGGCGGGAGCAGCTACTCGAGATCGGACGCCGGCTCTTCGCCGAGCGTGGATTCGAGGGCACCTCGATCGAGGAGATCGCCGCGCAGGCAGGCGTGTCCAAGCCGGTGGTGTACGAGCACTTCGGCGGCAAGGAAGGGCTCTACGCGGTGGTCGTCGACCGCGAGGTGGAGCGCCTGCTGACGATGGCGACCACGCTGCTCGGCGGCGACCATTCGAGGGAGAAGTTCGAGGCCGCCGCGGTGACCCTGCTGCGGTACATCGAGGAGAACGCCGACGGGTTCCGCATCCTGGTCAGGGACTCCAACCCCGGCTCGAGCACGGGCACCTACGGCACGCTGCTCAGCGACATCGCGGGCCAGGTCGAGTACATCCTGGCCGACTTCCTCGCCTCCCGCGGCCACGACCCCAAGCTCGCCCCGCTGTACGCCCAGATGCTGGTCGGCATGGTCGCCTTCACCGGCCAGTGGTGGCTCGACGCCCGCAGGCCCAAGATCGAGGAGGTCGCCACCAACCTCATCGACCTGGCCTGGAACGGCCTGTCCCAGCTGGACGCCGACAGCCAGAAGGCAACGGCCAAGGCCGCCGGGCGGTAATCGCCCCCGAGCGGGGGCCGCGCCAGGGGCCAGCGTGACGGTGCCGGCGCCGCCGGGCGCGGACGGCAGGCCGAGTGCCGTCCAGGCGCGGAACCCGCCGATCACGTCGGTGGCACGGTGCAGGCCGAGGTCCTGCAGCGCGGCCGCGGCCAGGCTGGAGGTGTACCCCTCCTGGCAGATCACGATGATCCGGTGGTCATAGCCGGTGACCCAGGGCAGCCGCGCGTCGTTGCAGGGATCCAGACGCCATTCCAGGTGGTTGCGCTCCACCACGGCCGATCCGGGAATCTCGCCGTCGACGGCGCGCTGGGCGGCGGGCCTGATGTCGACGAGGATCCCGCCGTCGGAGCATTCGCGGAAGGCCTCCGCCGCCGTCACCCGCAGCAGCCGGGCGCGCGCGGCGTCGAGCATCTCGTCGATGGTGCGCGCGCCCTGCGGCCTGGCCGTCACCACGCCGCCGCGCCTTCGGTCTCCCGCTGGACGAGCCCGGCTGGCGTCAGGTCGTAGCGCGTCATCTCCGGCAGCGGCGGCGAGTAGGCGTGCATGCTCACCGCGACCGCCGAGGTAGCGGAATTGCGCACGTCGTGGATGTAGCGGGGGCCGAACGCGCGCGAGTCGCCCGCGCCGATCAGCTTCTCCAGCACGTGGCCCGTGGTCACGCCGCCTGCCACCCTGCGCTCAAGCAGCGATCCCCAGACGACCTCGAACGCGCCCGCCGATCCGCCGTGGTCATGGAAGCCCGTGGCCTGGCCGGGCAGCCAGCTGATCACCCACACCTCATAGCTGTCGTCCAGGTGGATCCGCTCGTACCAGCGGCCCTCAGGATTGAGCCTGACCCGCGTGAGCCATTCCGACGGGCTGGACGCCAGACGTCGTACAACGTCGGCCAGCTGTCGCGCGCCGAGTAGCCGGCCAGCGGTCACGCTGGCTGGTAGCGGCCGGGTCATCGCGCTCATTTTGCAGATCTCTCCTCACGTGAACAGGACTGGCCGCGGGTAGCCAGCGATACCGGATGACTACATGGATCGGCCGGTCTTGACAGGCCGGCCGGGCCGTACGGTAGAGCGAACCAGGCCTTCAGGGGGAGCCGGACGGACACCACAGCAGGTGGCGCATCAGCGAAGACGTGCTGGCAATGGCGCACTCGCGATGGCCAGCCGGCGGCTCGGCTGCGGCGTCTTCCCGCCCGCTCTGACGGCAGGACCCAAACGAGCTAGGCACTGCCGAACTCGGCACTGCCGACATGGGCACTGCCGAGGTAGGCACTGACGAGGTAGGCACGCCACGGCGCATGCCGTGATCCTGCCAGAGTTTTCCTATTAAATCAATTGGAAAACAGGGTTATCGATTGTGGCCCAGGCGTTAACTCGGCCGGTGGGCGACGGCGAACACCCGGCGGAACGGGAAGACGGTACCGAACGAGCTCGGCGGATACGCCCCGCGGACCCGCTCGCCGTACTCGGCGAGGAAGTCAGCGGCCCGGTCCTCGTCGAGTTCCGCGAGCACCGGCCGCAGCCCGGTGCCCTTGTACCACTCGAGCACCGGATCCTCGCCGTGCAGGATGTGCACGTACGTCGTCTCCCAGGCGTCGACCTCGCAGCCCACGCCGGCCAGCAGCTCGGCGTAGTCGGCGGGATCGGCCGTCTGCCGGTTGAGCTCCACGCCCCGCAGCAGCGGGCGCCACCTGGCCGAGGCCACCATCTCGCGCAGGATCGCATGCGATGGCTGGTCGAAGTTGGCCGGGACGGCGAATGCCAGCCAGCCGCCGTCTGCCAGCTGGTCCGCCCAGCGGACCAGCAGCTGACGATGGCCGGGCACCCACTGCAGCACCGCGTTGGAGACGATCACGTCGGGCAGGGACTGCGGCTCCCAGTGCCGCACGTCGTCGAGCACGAAGGACAGCCCGGGCGCGTGGCTGGTCATGGTCGTTCCCGATGCCTGGGATGCCCGCGATCGGCGGGCATGTTCCGGCACCAGCCGCTGCGCGGCCTCGATCATCTGCGGCGAGCTGTCGACGCCGCACACGGCCGCGGACGGCCAGCGTTCGGCGAGCACCGCCGTCAGGTTTCCTGGACCGCATCCCATGTCGACCACGTAGTCGGGCCGCTCGGCTCCGACCCTGGCGAGCAGGTCGAAGAACGGCCTGGCGCGCTCGCCTCCAAAGCGCAGATAAAGGGTCGCGTCCCACATGGCGGTTAGGCCTTCTCTCCTGTCTTCCGAGAGACCGATGACGACTGATCCTCTTGTACAGCCGCTGAACTCTTGACGTCAAGAGATACTCTTTAGTAATGGGCCAGCGCGGCGGTCCCGGCACCAAGACGGACCCCCACCATGAGGCGGACGTCGACGCCGGGGACCTCCGGGCGCCTACGCTACGCGACGAGGTGGACGACCTGGTCGCCGCCTGGCGGGCGCAGCGGCCGGACCTGGACGTCGAGCCGCTGCAGGTGCTCAGCCGGATCTCCCGGCTCGCCAGGCACCTGGACATCGCCAGGCGCGGCGCGTTCGCCAACCACGAGCTCGAGTCGTGGGAGTTCGACGTGCTCTCCGCGCTGCGCAGGCAAGGGCCGCCGTTCCAGCTCACCCCGGGTGCGCTGCTCCGCGCCACGCTGGTGACCTCGGGCACGATGACGAACAGGATCGACCGGCTGGCGGCCAAGGGTCTGGTCCGGCGCGAGCCGGACCCCGCGGACAGGCGGGGCGTGCTCGTCACGCTGACCGGCCGCGGCCGGGAACGGGTTGACGCGGCCCTGGCCGACCTGCTGCACAGCGAGCGGGCGCTGCTGGCCGGCCTGGACGGCCGGGAGCGCCGTCAGCTCGCGGACCTGATGCGCACCCTGCTCGTCCCGTTCGACAACGACGAGTAAGACCCCTACACGTCCAGCGTGTCCGCCACGGCCAGCCAGCGGTCCTCCAAGTCGGACTTCTCCGCCTGGACCCCCCGCAGCTTGGCGCCGAGCGAGGTGAGGATCTCGTAGTCGGTGGCGTTGGCGGCCAGCTCCGCGGTGAGCTCGCTCTCCCTTGCAGATAGCCGGTGCAGCTGCCGCTCAAGCCGCTGCAACTCTTTCCGTGCGGTGCGGTCGTGCGCCGCCGAGGAGGCGGGCGCGGTCTCGGCCGGCCTGGCTGCCGCTGGCCTGGCTGCCGCTGGCGTGCGGGCGCGGTCCCGGCCGGCCCTGATCCGGTCCAGGTATTCATCGACGCCGCCGGGCAGGAAGGACAGGGCGCCGTCGCCGGGCAGCGCCGTCACGCGCTCGGTCACCCGCTCGAGGAAGTACCTGTCGTGGCTGACCACGACCAGCGTGCCCGGCCAGCCGTCGAGCAGGTCCTCGAGCTCGGTGAGCGTCTCGATGTCCAGGTCGTTGGTGGGCTCGTCGAGCAGCAGCACGTTCGGCTCGGCCATCAGCAGCCGCAGCAGCTGCACCCGGCGCCGCTCGCCGCCGGACAGGTCGCCGAGCCTGGTCCGCTGCCGCTCCGGCGGGAAGCCCAGCCCTTCGAGCAGCTGCCCCGCGGACAGCTCCCGGTCGCCGACCCGGATCCGCAGCCGGATTTCCTCGACCGCGTCGCGGACCCGCAGCTCCGGGTCGAGCTCGGCCAGCTCCTGGGACAGGTACGCGAGCCGGACCGTCTGGCCGCGCACGACCGTTCCCTCGGCGTGCAGCCCGTCGGTCACGGCGCCGGCCAGCAGGCGCAGCAGCGAGGTCTTTCCGCTGCCGTTGACGCCGAGGACCCCGACCCGGTCCCCCGGCCCGAGCCGCCAGGTCACGTGCTCCAGCAGCGGGGTGGAGCCCGCGGTCAGCGAGACGTCCTCGAGCTCGATGACGGTCTTGCCGAGCCTGGCGGTCGCGAGCCTGGTCAGCTCCACGCTGTCGCGCGGCGGCGGCTCCGCGGCGATCAGCGCGGTCGCCGCCTCGACCCGGAATTTCGCCTTCGTCGTCCGCGCCCTGGCGCCCCGCTGCAGCCACGCGAGTTCCTTGCGGGCCAGGTTGCGGCGGCGGCGTTCGGCGGCTTCCTCGCCGCGCTCCCGTTCGGCCTGGGCGAGCACGTAGGCCGAGTAGCCGCCCTCGGCGGAATTCACCTGCCCGCGGTCCACCTCCCAGGTCCGCTCGCAGATCGTGTCGAGCAGCCAGCGATCGTGGCTCACCACGACGACCGCGCGGCTGCTGTCGCGCAGGTGCCGGCCGAGCCAGTCGATCGCGTCGATGTCCAGGTGGTTGGTCGGCTCGTCGAGCAGCAGCACGTCGCGCTCGGCGACCAGCAGCGAGGCGAGCGCGACCCGGCGCCTTTCGCCGCCGGACAGCTCCCCGGCGTCGGCGTCCAGGCTGACGCCGGGCAGCAGCGCGGCCATGACGGCGCGAGCCCTCGGGTCGGCCTCCCACGGCGCCGCGCCGCCCGCCGCC
>JASHTQ010000114.1 GCA_030040475.1 Streptosporangiaceae bacterium | reverse complement strand
CCACTCGCCACCTGCGGTTGGCCTGCAACACGGGATGGCGTGCGACGTCCAGGATGTGCGCGATACGTTCCGGAAGGAGGCGCACCGCGTGTTTCCGCACGTCTGGCATCTGCCGGTCGGCCGACATCCGGCGCGCGTCCGGCACGCTTCCTCGGGCTGCTGTCGCCACCCGGCTCGGCGGCGTCGCCACGCGGTCTCTCCTTGGACATGCAGTCTCTTCCACGCAGATGACCGGTGCGTGGTTCGAACCCAGGTAGCGCGGGCGCCGCCGGACGCTGGAGTGATACCACGGATCGTTCGGCTAAAAATGACTTACGATACGGCGGCGGGCGCTGCAGGGGTCGGCTCCGATTAGAGCGGCGGCATCCCGAACTGGGGGAACAGTTGCTGTACCGCTGGACCGTGCCCGGAGGGGTCTTCGGCACCGGCGCCACGGCTCTAGCAGACAGCGGCGAGAAGTGCCCTGTTGTGCTGGAAGTCGGGGTCGGGATCGATTTCCATGGCCCGGTCCAGGCAGTCCAGGGCGGCCTTGGCGTCGCCCCTGGCATGGGCGACGGCGGCGAGGTTCGCCCAGGCGCCGGCCAGCGCCTGGTCGATGCGGACCGCGTTCCGCAGCGCCTCTTCCGCCGCCTCGAGCTGTCCCGATCCGAGCAGCAGTGAGCCGCGCAGGCAGTGCAGGTGGGCGCTGTCCGGCTGCAGGGCAAGGCCGGCGGTCACGTCGCGCATCGCCTCGGCGGACCTGCCGAGCTGGCAGAACGCGCTGGCCCGGTTGATCCAGGCGTCGGCCATCGCCGGGTCCAGTTCGATCACGCGGGTCAGGTCGCGCACCGCGGCCTCGATGTCGCCCAGCTCGAACTCCAGGTCCGCCCGGTTGTAATACGGCTCGGGATAGGGCGGGCCCGCCTCGATCGCGGCGCCGTAATCGGCCAGCGCGGCCTGCGCGTCGCCGCGGCGCCGGTGCAGTTCGGCCCGGTCGAGGTGATACTCCCCGTGGTTCGGGTCGGCGGCGATCGCCTGGTCGTACTCCGCGATGGCCTCCTGCGTCCGGCCGAGACGGCCGAGCAGCTGGGCCCGGTTGTAGCGCAGGACCGAGCGGTGCAGGGTCTGGGTATCCGGGCCTAGCTCGGCGTCCAGCCTGCGCAGCCCGTCGGTGATGAGCGCCAGCGCCTCCTGCGGGTCTCCCAGGTGCATCGCGATCAAGGCCAGGCCATTCTCCTGGAACGTCAGGTTGAACAGCCGGCCCTGATCCTCCGGTAGCAGCGACGCCAGCGCAATGGCGGTGTTGATCCACGCCAGGGCGCGGCGATGGTCGCGGCGGGCCGAGTCGTAGAAGCGGGTGTACAGCATCGCCTGCCCGTAGGCCGACTGGATGTGCACGCTGGGCAGCGTGGTGCCCATCCGGGCGAGCTCGTACTCGGCGGCAGCCTCGTCGGCGCGGCCGAGCGCGGTCAGCGCCGTGCACACCTTGGCGGTGACCTGCCAGCGCCGCACCGGATCATCCGCCCAGTCCACCAGCGCCGCGCAGCGCGAGCCCAGCTCAAGGGTCGCGTGGTAAAAGCCCATCAGCACGCAGTGCTCGAGTGCCCGGTGCAGGGCGCCGAACCCGGCCGCGGCGGGGTCGGCGCCGCGCTCGCGGTGGTAGGGAATGGCGCCAAGCCGCCAGGAGAACTCGCCGGTGGCCTCGAGCTGATCGGCCCGCTGGTCGTGCAGCCTGGCCCGGGCCACGGCCGGTAGCGCGGCGTAGGCTTCCCGCGCTGCCTCGACGGTGCCGGTGCAGTCGGTGCCGACGTACCACGCCGCCCAGTCGGTCACGTCCGGAGCGGACGGCACCCGGGCACCACCTTCCACCCGCGTGACGGCCGGCCGGCCGACCAGCTCGCCCAGCGGGTCCGGCAGGGTCTCGGTGTCGGCAACGAGGATCAGCTGGAGCCGGGCAGGATCGGCGCGGCGCCATAGGACGGACAGAAACTCCATGTCGGTGGGATCCGCGTCGCCGACTCGGGTGACCACGATGGTCCGGGGGCCGAGCAACCCGGCGAGCTCTCTCAGCAGGTCGGTCAGGCCGTGGGCCACGCGCAGCGTGTAGGCCCCCGGGTAGAAACGCGTGCGCTCCTCGGTGCTCGCCAGGGACGTCAGCGTCTCGCGGGTCCCCGGCAGCAGGTCGCGCAGTTCGGGGGCCACGGCCCGGATCTCCACGTCGTGAGCCTGGAGCAGATCGCGGTGAGCCGGGAGCAGCGCGGGGACGATCTGCCGCAGCAGGTCGCCGCCGCCGGTGTAAGGCCCTCGCCGCCGCCGGTGCGCGTCGGCCACCCCGAGAACCGGGTGGGCGGCATACATCTCCAGCTCGCCCGCGTCGGCAGGACCGCTCGGGTCGATCAGCAGACGGTGCACGGGACTAGTCATCAGGAGTTCCCTTCGTAACGTGCGAACGACGGCCATCGCGCCGGGCGAGCACTCTCGCCGCGACCGGTTCGGCCAGGTTGAGGACGAGAACGCCGGCCGCGTCCCAGCGCAGCGGGCCGCCGTCCCACAGGCCCCTGATGGCCAGCTGGATGAACCGGAACATCAGCGGAGCGACGACGGCCGCCATCGTCACGCCAACACACGCGTAGCCGCCGACAAGGAACAGCGCGAATACCCGGCCCGCCCGCACGTCGCGAGCCGGCCGAACCGGAGTGGCCGGTGCTGGCCGCCGGAGCCGGCGCGACCACCACGCCCGGAGCTGGTCCCGCGCGGCAGCGTCGATGTCGTCACCGCGCAGCGCGGTCTGCAGCAGGAAGTAGCCGTCGGTCCGCAGGAAGACGAAGAACTGCCAGGCAATCCGCGGGATCGTCGTGTAGGCCAGCGCCAGGCAGATCAGCGCCGCCACGCTCATCCGGTGCTGCCAGGTCCGCAGCAGCCAGGCGGCATCGACGAGCACCGCCATCACCGCCAGGTCGGCGAGCATCCCGGCGGCCAGCGGCAGGTACCGCCTGGACCGCGGCACGACGACGAGACCGTCGAGCACGGTCTCGAACACCACCACCGTGAACCGGTGCCCGACGCGCAGCCGGCTCCAGACCCCGACCCTGCGCCCGGCCAGGAAGTGGGCGAGCTCGTGGACCAGCGTGAGCGGGATCTGCGCCACCACGATGGTGAGCTCGATGACCAGCAGCGACCGAACGAAGAAGACATCGTGCCGGGCCGGGACGAGCTGCGGGTTGCGCGCGCACGCCAGCACCGCCGTCACCAGAAGTCCCAGCCATACCAGCCGGGCGGGCACGGAAAACACGGCCCGCCCCAGCCCCTGCCATCGCACCGGATGCCCGGCAACAGACGAGGCACCGGCCGAGGCCCGCACCAGGCCCATTTCGTGCAGGCTGGCGAGAAACTGGTCCATGTCCACCGCCTCGCCATATCTGCCCCGATACCAGGAGAGCAGAACGCGACCTCGGCGGACGCCGCCGATGGGCCCGGTCAGGCCGCGGCCGCCGCGTCCCGGTGCGGGCGATGTCCAGCGCCCGCCCGCCGCGCTAGCCTCACGGCCGACGATACTGAAATTGCGAACTTATTGCGATATAACTGGGCGGCGTGTACTCTAACGTTGGTCGCAGGAAGCCCTTGCCCTAACCCCCCCGGGGCAAGGGCTTCTGCGATCATCGCCCGCCGAGCCGCTGGAACAGCAGCGCCTCCGCGAGCACGGCGCGCTCGAACTCGGGCAGCAGCAGCCCCTCGTTCGGCCCGTGCGCGCGGGCGTCGGGGTCCTCGACGCCGGTGACGAGGATGTCCGCGCCGGGGAACATGTCCTGGAACTCCGCGATGAACGGGATCGACCCGCCGCTGCCCATGTCGACCGGCGCGACCCCGTTCCACGCCTCGGCGAGGGCCGAACGCATCGCCGCATACCCCGCCCCCTCGTCAGGCAGCACGGTCGGCTCGCCGGTGTCGACGAGCGTGGTCGTCAGCTGCGCCCCCCAGGGGACGTGCTTGGCCAGGTGCTCCTGCAGGCAGGCGGCCGCGTGAGCGCTGCTGTCGCCGGGCGCGAGCCGGATCGTGACGCGGGCGCGCGCGACCGGGACGAGGGTGTTGGAGGCGCCGGCCACCTTCGGCGCGTCGAACCCGGTGACCGTGATCGCGGGC
>JASHTQ010000113.1 GCA_030040475.1 Streptosporangiaceae bacterium | reverse complement strand
CCCGGCCGTCCTCGGCCGGCAGCCACAGCCAGCGCGTGCGCGTCCTCGCCGCCTCCCCGCGCCCGTCCGCCGTCACCTCCGCGCGGCACGCGCGCAGCCGTCCGTGCCCATCGCCCAGCCCGGTCCACTGCTGCCTGCCGACCCGGAGGCAGAGCTGCGCCCCGGGCCACTCCCCCGCCACGAGCAAGACGCCGCCGGCCCGCCGGAGGGTGGCCTCAAGGCGCCGCTGCACGACGGCGGGCGCCCGCGAGGGCGGCCGCAGCAGGACGAGCTCGCAGCCGTCGAGCAACGACGCCACCACCTGCGGCCAGGACGGACCAGGATCGGGGACGACCAGCGTCCGATCCGCGTCAAGGCCGAGGCCCACCGCGGCGAGCAGGCCGGCCTCGGGCACTCCGGCGATCGCGCACCACGCCCCGTCCGCCGAGGCCCCCGCCGCGAGCGCCAGGCAGAGCAGGCCGAACTCCGCTACCGCGATCACGGAACCGCGCCTCAGCCCTCCCCTCGGCAGTAGGTCACGCAGCGCCGGCAGCGCCTGCAGGATCCCGCCCGCGGACGGCGAGATCCCGGCCGGGCCGGGCCCCGGTCCCGGTCCCGGTTCACCGACGTGGGAGAGCATCGGTCCAGGCGGTGCTGTTCCAGGTGACGGAGTTCCAGCTGGTTGGGGCGACATCCGCATGACTTCCGCGAGCGTTCCCCCCATAACGGTGATTATCGAACAGAGATTCGGTTACGTCAAGTTACGTCGGCGGCAAGCTCCAGCCGGAAATCTGGGCGACAACTGCGGCAATCAGAGTTACTCTGATTGCTACAGTAACTCCGGGAGGAATCGGCATGGACCGGCTTGACCAGGCGACGACCGAACTCATCGAGCAGGACATCAAGGGACGCTTTCCCGCCGACGCGGGGGTCAGCGTGGCGGTGCTGCACTACGGCGACGACCCGGTGGTCGAGCCGGGCCAGGTCACGGTCCGGCTGACGATCGAACCGCCGGCCGCCGCCGAGGGCGACGAGCATCCCATGGATGCGTTCCACCGCACGTACCGCGAAACGATCGAGCAGCTTCGGCGCGATATCACCGAGCGGTTCCCCGATGTCAGCCGGTTCGAGATGCGCAGCGGCGAGAAACCCACGCGCAGGTTCATGGTGAGGCTCCACGCGCCGGACGAGCCCGCCAGCGACCTCACCCCGGTGATGGCCCGGCTTGGCCCGGATGACCTGGAGACCCTGGACACGCTAATCACCGCGGGCATCGCTCCCAACCGGGCCCAGGCGGTCCGCTGGGCGCTGGCCCGGATCCGCGAACGCCCCGCCTACGCCCAGCTCCGCGACCGGGCCCGCGAGATCGAAGCCCTCAAATCCCAGTTCTGAGAACCGCCGGCCGTGGCGCGGCCGGCGGGTGCATGACACGATAGATGCTGGCCACAAGCGCCGCGGACCCGGCACGGAGGAAGCAGTGCGGGTAGACATGAGCGCCGATGCCGGGGAGTTCGTCCGCGAGCACGGCGGGAAGCTGTGGGTCTGGGCGGCCCACCCGCGGGTCTGCTGCTGGGGTACTCCCGCATTCATGCACGCGGCCACGGCGCCGCCGCCGGGCCTGACCGGCTTCAGCCCGGTGCCTGCGGCGGGCCTCGAGATCTGGTTCCGCGCCCCAGGGGGCCGTCTGCCCGACGTCCTGGAGGTCGAACTGCGAGGCAGGCGCCACCCCCGAGTCGAGGCCTACTGGGACGGCTGCAGCTACGCGCTGTAGGCGCATCGCCGGTATTTCCACGCTGGTACGAATCCGTCGTCCCGGATTGACGCCCCCTCCGTCCCCTGAGAGGAATCCCGTCACAATAATCCCTTTTAAACTTGATAAATACGAACACCGGGGCGTGTCGCGCCGAAGAAAATGTCAGTACGCCCTGATATCATCGAACAAAAGATCAAAAGATTCTATTTAAGCAGAACGGACCGTGGTATCACGCCGGCGGAACGACCGCCCGCGCGAGTGGCAGAAAGGAACCTTTCCTGCACCATCAAGCACCCGGACGGAGGTGAGACCAGGTGGCCGCCGCAGCCGCGCCCGCGCCGTTCCCGCCAGGCGCGCCCGCGCCCGCCAGCGTGGCCGACGCGCTGGCGATGCGCCGGGCCGCAGACAGCTACCTGGCCGCCGCCGACCACGCGGGGCTCGCCGTCGCGGAGCTGGCCGGGTGCCTGATCCAGATGGAGCAGTGCGACGCGATCGCCACGGTCGCGCGGGCGTGGATGCTGGGGGCGTTCGTGTCTGCGCAGGGGCCGGCCGCGGACGGGGATGGCTCAGCGCGGGCCTGGGTACTGCACAAGACCGGAGTCACCCCGGGCTGCGCGTCCGGGCGGGTCGGCTGGTATCACCGCGTCCAGGCCCACCCGCTGGTCGCCGCCGCGCTGGCCGGGGGCGGGCGGGTGTCGGAGTCGATGGGCAGGGCGATCGCCGGCTACACCGACAAGCTCCCGGCCGTGGACCGGGACGCGGCCGACGCGATCCTGCTCGGCGTCGCCCGGGCCGGCGCCCGGCAGGATGACATCGCCCGGCTCGCCGCCCAGATGCACGAGCGGTCCCGGTCCGGGATGCCCGACGAGGACCCCGGCGACCCGGACGGCTGCGGCGCATCCGGCGACCGCGGCTCCGGCGGCCGGGACGGTTCCGACGAGGACCCCGGCGGCGGCCGGGACGGCGCCGGTGACGACCCCGACGCGCCCGGCGGCCGTGATGACAACTCAGACGGCGCCGACGATGGCTTCAACGGCAATCCTGATGGCCCCGCTGACGACTGCGGCGGTTCCGATGGCTACGGTGATGATCCTGATGACGGGTTCGATGACCGGTCGGTGCGGCTGGACACCACGCTGGGCGGCGCCGGGGTCCTGTACGGCGACCTCACGTCAGACTGCGCGGCGCTGGTCAAGACCGTGCTGGACGCGCTGTCCGCGCCCGCGGGGGCGCAGGACACCCGCGGCAAGGCGCAGCGCTGGCACGACGCGCTCGCCGACGCGATGAGCCGTCTCGTCGCCGCCGGGCTGCTGCCCGACCGGGCCGGCGCCGCCACGAAGGCGCTGGTCCACATCGCGTTCGCCGAGCTCCGCCAGATCCGCGGCGCGTCCGGGTTGGAGCAGGCCTGGATAGCCCGCGCGCAGCAGGACTGGGCCGGGCACCGCGCCGCCGCCGCCCTGACAGGCGGGGACGGCGGCGCCTGGCTGACCGG
>JASHTQ010000112.1 GCA_030040475.1 Streptosporangiaceae bacterium | reverse complement strand
GTGAGGGCAAGCTCTTGCACGCCGAGACCGTCGTGGACGGCCTGGAGCACGCCCCTGACGCCTTCATCAACCTGCTCCGCGGCGCCAACACCGGCAAGATGATCGTCCGCCTGTGACTCAGACGGCCGCGCCCCACTCCCGCCGGAAGTACTCGATAATCTTGCTCGCCTGCTCATGGCTGACCTCGACCAGTTCATCATCGAAGTCGCCGTGCTCCCATTCCGCAATCACCGGTGTGAAGCTCCAGCTGAAGTCATCACTCAAGGCTTCATCGGATGGACCGTCGTCGTGTTCGAGGCGCCGGACCAGGCCACGGGGATTATCGAGAGTGTTGCTGTCGGCGACGATCGCATAATACGTTATCTTGTTTGGCACTTAGAAATCCTTCTTTCCTGTAATCGGGTATATCGACGGCGCCGTCCGGGACCTGAATCCGAGAAGATACCGCTTGCTGGAATGTATGCAACTCGCGCAGCTCTGCCCTGCTCGTTGCCGGGTCACGTATACGCTCGTAGGCGGTATGGGTCACGTGGTGCTTGGCGTGGAAACTGTCCGGCGTGTGGAACTGCACCTCGAACCGGTGCCCGTCCGCAGCCACCCAGCGCGTGTTGATCCCTTTGTATTCGGGATTGGTCCACCAGTTCTTCGAGTAGTACATCTCGTAGCCACGGCTTTCGAACCGTTCCTTGATGTCGTAGTAGCCCTGAGCGTAGTCGTTCTGCTGGAAGCAGAACGTGTACCGGATGGCGTCTCCGATTTCGCAGAGAGCCGTAGTCGCAGGTGTACGTGGCTCGGCCTTTAGCTTAGCGGCGATCTTTTCGCTGAGTCGGTCCTCGCCCTTGATGCGGTGACCGAAGCCCTCCAGCCAGCCGCCGTGCTTATCCCTACTCTCCTGCTCGATTGCCTGCGCGTCCGCGGAGAACGCCGGTTCGGCACCGCGGAGGCGGCCGATCGCTTCGCGGGTTTCCTGCCGGACGGCCGGACGGTCCGCGGCGGCTCGCGGCTTTTCGGGCCAGCGCCCTAGATGGCGAGCCCACTCGTCCAGGAACCCGGGCACCGCGCCGCGGTATGCCGGTGTGCAACTCCGTTCGCGCGGACCCTCCGCCCGCTGTGCCGCTTGCGCGGAAAAGTACGCCCGCGTCGCCTCGTAGGCCCGCCCGCGTTCGCCCGGGTCGGGCAGCCCACGGGACCCGGCCAGCCCACCGGACCCGGCCAGCCCACGGGACCCGGCCGGTTCGCCGGACCCGGCCGGTTCGCCGGACCCGGGCACCGGCCGGTCCTGGCCGCCGTCGTCGGCCAGTTCCACGCGCCGTCGTTTGTCAGGCTCATCCGGCAGGTCCAGTGACCGCACGGCACTTCCGTTCCGATACTTTCTGTAATTGAGCCATAATTTTATGTGAGACCATCGCGCCGAGGGCCGGACGAAACGAACGACTCTATTACATGACCACGCGGAAACGAATGCGGTCGAGTGCTAACCGTCCGGGCATCAAGCCGGGTCGACGCTGCGGTCGGCAAGCTCACGCTCGATCAGCGCGACCAGGTCCGGCCGGGCGCTCAGCCCCCGCAGCACCTCGACCGGGACGCCGAGCCGCCTGGCGGCCTCGCCCACCACCGGCTGGAGCATGTGCAGGGCCTGGGCCAGCCCCTCGTCCGGCGTGTACGTCGAGGGCAAGTCGTCGAGCGAGAGCTCACCGGGCCGGTGGAATTCACCGCCCCGCCCCGGCAGCCAGGCCTCGCCCTCCGCCAGCACGCCGATCAAGCCCTCGCGCCGCTCCCTGCCCGAGTCGCTGAACGACGGCAGCACCGACCGCTCGACCGCCCCGGCCACCAGGTGGCGATGCGGGACGAGCAGGACGTTCCACACGTACTCCGACCGCTCGTGGCTCGGGTGCCCAAGCGCGAACTCCAGCCCGTCGATCGACGCATCCGGATCGAATCCGTCCAGCCCGCGCTCGTTCCGGCCGAACTCCACGACGGTGACCACGTACCCCAGCGCGTCCGGAGTCCGCGCCCGTACCGAGACGTCCTGCCTGACCCCCATCACGCGGAGCTGGGCGAGCCACGGGCCGTACCGGTCGGCGGCGAACCAGGCGTCCGGGTTGCCGTCGAAGTAGCTCTCGAGCTCCCTGCTGCGCTGGTAAAGGCCGGTAGGCGGCGTCAGCCGCTGCTCGCCGGTGGCCGCGTTCTCGCCGATGAGGAACGGGGTCTGCGCCAGCCGGTCAAGGAGCTCGGCCCGCGGCCCGGCCGCCGCCTCCTCGAGCGCGCGCATGACCGCCTCGAGATCCGCGGCATGCTGCACCGGGTCGAGCGATGTAACCTCCAGGCCGTCGTAACGCGGCAGGATCAGCGAGAGCACCTCGGCCAGGACATCCGGGCGGGCCAGGCCGAGCGCGTCGAGGAACTCCCGGGCCGCGGGGGAGTCCACCACCGCGGCCCGCGCCGTGGCCAGGCCGGAGACCGAGCCGGCGGGACCCGGCAGGTAGACGGCCGGGCTCCCGTTGGCGTCGAACGGCGCCACCTGGCTGCCGTCCTCCAGCCGGATGATCGGTGCCGTCCGCGCCGGGCCGGGTTCCTCGTCCTCGAAGCGGGCCGAACGCCACAGTGCCGAGTGGCCGAACAGGAAGCCGTACAGCCGCGCGATCCACTCATCGGTCTGCGCCCGCAGGAAGTCAGCGGTCAGGTCCGCCACGGCCCCGGCCGGCGTGACCTCGCCGATGCCCAGCACGTCGGCCAGGTACCCCCACAGCACGGGATAGGTGGCAGCCGACGGATCGACGAACGAAACCGGGTCCCCGTACAGCGCGCCGAGCTGATCGGGTCCGAGCAGTCCGCGCAGCTCTGCGTCCTGAGCCAGCCTGAGCGAGGCGGCCGCCCCATAGCCGCCGCCGGCCACCGGGATGAGCGCCTCGCCAGCCAGGGCCTCCCGCACCGATGACCACAGGGGGTGCAGCAGCGAGCCAGCCGGGAACCGCGCGGCGTCCAGCGGCAGGGCCGCAAGCACCTCAGCCGAGAGCAGCCCGTCGTCCCGCAGCGACCGGATCACGTCGACAAGCAGCGCGGCCGTCTCGCGCGCCAGCGCCTGGTTGGCCGGCTCGTGCTCGGGGACGTTGTCCCTGGCGGGCGTGGTCCGGTACGGGCCCTGGATCAGGAAGCCCAAAGACGTCTCCTTCTCCGTGGGGAAGACCACGGTAAGGAAGGAACGATCGCACCCGGTAAGGCGCCCTTCCGCGGAAACCCGGAACGCGATCTCCACCGGCCGCCCGACGCCCTCGACCCGCCGCGACCAGACCAGCCACTCCTCGGCGCGCCGCCCCCTGGCCAGCCGTACCCGGCGCGGCGCACCTCCCGCCACCGACCGCGTCAGGACAGCGCTATCGCCGACGCTCAGCCGCCCGATGTTCGTCAAGAACAGCAGCACCCCGGGCTGCAGCGAGTCAAGAGCCGCACCGATCTCCGCGAAGGCCGTCGCCGCGGGCACCGTGTCATGGTCGAACGGGAACACGAACAGGGTCTGCCCGGCAGCCAGAGAAACCCGCGGCACGGCGAACGGCCGGACGTAGGACTCGATCCCGAACGCCTCGTCGCCACTGTAGACGCGCGGGCTCTTCGTGTACGCGTACACCGACTTGAACCCGATGCCGAACTTCCCGATCGCGGTGAGCTGATCCGAACCGGTCTTCCCGCTCTGCCCGACCCCGCAGATCCCGCGCACGTCGGCCTCGGTGAACGGCCTCCCGTCGTGCCGCACCTCGAGCCGGTCCCGAAGCAGCGAGAAGGCCACCTCGGTCGCGCCGGCGTCCTCCGCGTTCTGGATCAGCTCGAAGATGAAGTGGGTGCGCTCGCTGTAGAGCTGCCCGAGCAGGTCGAGCACGGCCGTGTCCCAGCCGTACCGCGCGATGTTCTCCTCGCGGATCATCTCGTAGTCGGCCGGCACCCCACAGACCATAGCGCCGGGCCGGGTCAGGCGCCGGGCCGGGTCAGGCGCCGGGCCGGGTCAGGCGCCGAGCCTGAGCTGCAGCCACAGCAGCAGCCGCTCGTCGGGATTACCGAGCGCGAGCCCGAATAGCTGCTCGGCCCTGGCGAGCCGGTACCGGCACGTGTTGGGGTGCACGTTGAGCCGCCTAGCCGCCGACGCCACGTCGCTGTTCGCGTCCAGGTAGGCCAGCAGCGTCCCGGCATAGCTGGTCCCGTGCGCGGCGTCGTGGGCCGCGATGGCCGGCCCGGCGCCCTCCCGGAGACGGGGGACGTCGGCGAGTGCCCCGCCGACCTCGATCAGCGCCGCGCTCGCCCGCACCTCCTCGATGTCGGCCACGAAGGGCGCATCGGGAGCCCGGCCGGCGAGCACCCGCAGCACCAGGTCGGCATCCTGGCGCGACGCCGCCGCCAGCTGCAGCCCGGCCACCTGCGCGCCGAGTCCGGCGCGCACCGGCAGCCGTAGCGCCGACGCGGCCCGCCGCGCGATGTCGGCGACCAGGTCGCGATGCGCCCGCCCGGCGGCACGGACCGGGAGCAGCGCGTAGACGGTACCGCCCACGAGCGCGCACCCGTGCCGGCCGTACTGCGCCTCGCAATGCAGGCTGACCAGGTCGGCAAACCGGAGCGCGGCATGCACGGCGAGCGCCTCGCCCGATGACGAATCAGCTGACGAATCAGCTGACGAAGGGACAACGATGAAGGCCGCAACCGCGACTGGCGCGTCCGCGTCCAAGCCCAGCTGGGGCGCCACGAGCGGTGCGCTGGCCGGGTCGGCGAGCAGCCGCCTGAGCAGGTCGGCGCGCTGCCGCCTGGCCTGGTCGGCCGCGGTGCGGGCGGCAAGCAGGTGCAGTGCGGCGAGGCTCGCCGCCGAAACCAGCGCCTCGTCCGCGTCACGTCCCAGCGGCCCCGAGACGTCGTCGACCACCCAGATGGACCCGAGCAGTTCGCTGCCGGCCCGCACCGCGATGGCCAGCCGCGGCAGGCTGCCCGGCCCGGCCGTAAACCTGCACACCCCCGCCGAACGCGCCAACACCCGGTACTGCGACTCGTTCACAGGCAGGTAAGGAACCCTCAGGCCCAGGATGCCCTGCCGCCGGTCCTCGTCGATGGGCTGGCCGGGCAGCGTGGAGTAGGCGAGGATCCGCTGGTTCGGATCCTCGATCGCGGTGGCCCCGCCGACGAGCCCGGCGATCGCGTTCGCCAGCGCGAACAGGTCTCCCACCGCCGGCGCACCGCCGCCAGCAGCCGAACGCGCGATGGCGGCAAGCGCCGAGGACACCAGCGCGTCCAGATGATGCCAGGCCATGTCCTCTTCTGCTGTCAGCAGCGCGAGCCCGGCGTCTGAAGCGGTCGCTGAAAGCACGGCGACCGGCTCGCCGTACCGCTTCACCACCAGCCCTGTGTGCCCGGCCGCCACCGCCCTGGCCACCAGCTCGGCAGCCTCGGAGCTCGACGGCCGCACCCCCACGGCGAGCAGCAGCGCGTGCCGCACGGCCGGCAGCGAAGCTCGTGGCTCGTAAATCACCACGCCCGACACAGGAAGACCAGCACCCGCACCAGGATCCGTGACCAGGCGCAAGGGCGTCGGCCCGAGCGCCTCGAGCAACTGCCCGACCACGGGAATCGCCATTAGCCGAAACTACAACAAATATGCCGATTCTCTAGCCATCTGGCTAGCCAAAGCCAAGCCACGAACTCCCACACTGGCAGCAACGACACGGAAAGGACATGCAGAAAATGAGCGAGACCGCGCCCGCCGGAGCCACCGCCGGAGCCACCGCCAGCCTCCGACGAGACGTGGGGCTGCTCCCGTTGTTCATGGTCTCGGCGGGCTCGGTCATCGGGTCCGGCTGGCTGCTCGGCACGCTGAACGCGTCCGAGGCGGCCGGCCCCGCCGCGATCGTGTCCTGGGCCATCGGCGCGATCCTGCTGATCGGCATCGCGCTTGTGTACGCCGAACTCGGCGCCGCGTACCCGATATCGGGTGGCACCGCCAGGTTCACCTGGATCCACACCGGGACGCTCGGCGGCTTCTTCTGCGGCACGTTCTCCTACCTGCAGGCGGTCGCGATCGCGCCGATCGAGGTGGAGGCCTCGATCGGGTACATGAACGCCAAGTGGTGGCACGGCTTGCTCAACGACAACTCGCTGCTCACCGGCAAGGGCCTGGCCGTCGGCATCGCGGCGATGTTCCTGTTCACCGCGCTGAACCTGCTGGGCGTCAAGTGGATGGCCGAAGGCAACACGATCGCGATGGCGTGGAAGATCGCCGTCCCCGTGCTGACCATCATCCTGATCATGTCGTCGGTCTTCCACGGCTCGAACTTCACCGCGGGCGGCGGGTTCATGCCCTACGGCGTCAAGGGCGTGTTCGTGGCGCTGCCGCTCGGCGTGATCTTCGCCCTGGAGGGCTTCGAGCAGGCCGCCCAGCTGGCCGGCGAGGCGCGCAACCCCAAGCGCGACATCCCGCTGGCGGTGGTCGGCTCGATGCTGATGGGCGCCGCGCTGTACATGCTCCTGCAGGTCTGCTTCATCGGCGCGCTGAACCCGCACAACGTCGCGCACGGCTGGGCCAGCCCGTTCGGCAACGCGTGCGCGTTCGGGCCCTACTACACCCTGGCCACCTCGGTCGGCCTCGGCTGGCTCGGCTACGTGCTGATCATCGACGCGCTGATCTCGCCGGGCGGCACCGGCCTTGTCTACCTGGCGACCACCTCGCGGCTGTCCTACTCGCTGGCCAGGGTGCGCTTCCTGCCGCCGGTCTTCAGCGGGATCGACAGGCGCGGCGTCCCGTGGTTCAGCATCATCTTCGGCGGCGCGTTCGGCTGCCTGCTGTTCCTGCCGTTCGGCGGCTGGGCCAAGCTGGTCGGCGCGATCACCGCCGCGTCGTCCTTCATGTACAGCTACGCCCCGGTGGCGGCGGTCAGCCTGCGCAAGAGCGACCCGGACCGCCCGCGGCCCTACAAGGTCCCGGGCCTGAGCATCATCGCGCCGTTCAGCTTCGTGGTGTCCGGCCTGATCATCTACTGGAGCGGCACGTCGAACGTGGTCAAGCTGGACCTGGCAGTGCTGTTCTTCCTCGTGCTGTACTTCGTCGCCCGCCTGGTCGACCCGAACCAGACGCCGATCGACTTCAAGGCCGGCGCCTTCAGCCTGCCGTGGATCATCGGCCTGACGGTCTTCTCGATCTTCGGCGGCAGCTACGTCGGCGGCTACCCGAGCGTCTTCGGCATCACGATCAGCCACCACCTGCCGTTCTGGTGGGACGTCGCCGCGGTCTCGGTGTTCAGCCTGATCGTCTACTACTACGCTATCCGCAGCCGCCTCAGCCCGCAGCGCGTCGGCGCTCACGTGCGGTACGCCGTGGCCGACGCCCAGCAGGAAGATGCCGACCTGGGGCTCGCCGAGCATGTCTGACACGCTGGAGGCCACCATGCCAGCCACGGCCGACGACCTGCTCGGCCTGTTCCCCCCGGGGTCGCACCTAGACAACGACGGCGAACTCGTGGTGGGCGGCTGCCGGCTGGCCGATCTGGCCGCCACCTGGGGCACCCCGCTGTACGTCCTCGACGACGAGGCGGTGAAGGCAAACGTCCGCCGATTCCGCCAGGCACTCGAGCTGAGCTGGCCGAACGCCCAGGTGGTCTGGGCCTCCAAGTCCTTCCCGTGCACCGCCGTCTACCGGCTGATGGCGGCCGAAGGCATCGGCGTGGACGTGGCCGGCGGGGGAGAGCTCGTCATGGCCCTGGCCGGCGGCGTCGACCCGGCGCTCATCGTGATGCACGGCAACGCCAAGACCACCGCCGAGCTGACGATGGCCACCGACGCCGGCGTCGGCCTGATCGTCATCGACAACCTCGACGACATCGACAAGCTGGAGGCCCTAGCCAGAAAAAGAACGCAGCCGGTGCTGATAAGAATCATCCCGGACGTCAAGCCCGACACCCACGAGGCGGTCGCCACCGGCCAGGCCGGCTCCAAGTTCGGCCTCCCGATCCCCGCCGCCCGCGCCGCCATCGAGCGGGTCCGCCGCAGCAGCAAACTCCGCATGGACGGCCTGCACGCGCACATCGGCTCGCAGATCATGTCCGCCGAGCCGTTCACCCGCGAGGTCGAGGCCATCGCCGCCCTGGGCGAGTTCCCCGTCTACAACCTGGGCGGCGGCCTCGGCGTCCGCTACACCTACGCCGACCGCCCGCCGACCCCGGAGCAGTGGATCGGCGCCCTGACCGACGCCGCGATGAGCTGCCTGCCCGTCAACGCGCAGCTCATCATCGAGCCGGGCCGAAGCCTGGTCGCCCCGTTCGGCGTCACCGTCTACCGGGTGATCTCGGTCAAGGGCGAGGACCAAGAGTTCGTCGCCGTCGACGGCGGGATGGCCGACAACATGGAGGTCGCCCTGTACGGCCAGCGGTTCGAGGCCACCGTGACCGGCCGTGTCGGCGGCGGCGCGCCGGTGGAGCTCGTCGGCCGCCACTGCGAGTCCGGCGACCGCCTGATCAGCGGCGTCCCGCTGCGAGACCCCCGCCCCGGCGACCTGGTGGCGGTGGCCGTCACCGGCGCCTACTGCTACTCGCTGACCAGCAACTACAACGGCGCCCTGCGCCCGCCCGTGGTCTTCTGCCAGGCAGGCCGCCCCAGCCTGCAAGTCCGCCGCGAGACCTACGCCGACCTCCTAGCCAGAGACGCCAGAGACGCCAGAGACGTCAGTCCGGGCTGACCAGGCTGCGTATCGCGTTGCTGATCGGCTTCCCCTGAAAGTGACCCCAGCGCATGGCGGCCACGTCCAGGATCGCCCAGTTGCTGTGCTCCGCGCCGTCGCGGTCCAGCCCGGTGACCTCCACCGGCCCGCGCCCGAAGTCGACCGTCCGCTGGTAGCCCGTGTGCAGGTGCCCGTGCATCAGCCAGCGCGGCTCGACCGACAGCACGACCTCCCGCAGCAGCCCCCGGTGCGCCTCGCTGCGCCGCAGGTCAGCGGCCGCCCACCCACGCGGCGGGGGCGGGAACGCATGCGGGACGCCTGCCGGGCAATCGTGCGTGATCATGAGGTCGGCGTGCCCGGCGTCGATGACCGCCCCCGCCTGCCGCCAGGTGATCTCCTCCTCGGGCCACCAGTCGACCCCGGCCGTGCGCAGCGCGCGGTCGACGCTGACCGCCCCACCGAGGGCGAGCCACTCCCGCCCGTGCCAGCGCCACCGGTGTCCGCGCGGCAGGTACCAGATCCGTTCGGTCACCGGCGAGCGCCCGTCCGGCCCCGGCAGCAGCCTGGCGAGCTGGGAGAAGTCCTCGTGGTTGCCGTCTATGAACCACAGCTCGGCGTCCGCCTCTGCCAGCGCGCCGGTCAGCGTACTCAGGTAGTCCCGCCCGTCCGGCCCCGGCCAGATTCCGAAGTCGCCCAGGTGCACGATGATCCGCGGCCCGGCCGAAGGCAGCTGCCCGGCCATCTTGCGCACCGCCCGCGTCGCCCACGCCGTGTTCCCGTGCCAGTCGCCCGCCACGCCGATGCGGTCAGGGGCATTGGTCACGAGGCTCTCCACGGAAGAGAAGGTAAGCGCCGCAGCAGGTACTCCCAGCCCGCCTGGAGCTGGCGGTCCGACCATACCTCGGCGCGCTTGGCCACGGTGTCCGCTTCGCCGCCCCAGCGCCGCAGCGGCCCGGCCGCCCTGGCGTCAAGCTGGGTCCGGCAGGCACGGTCGAGAAGCACCGCGGTCATCACCGCCGTCGGCGTGTCCGGCCCGACCGCGACCAGGCCATGCTGCGGCATCAGGCACGCCCGCGCCGCCCCGACGTCCGGCCGCGCCGCCATGATCTCGGTGTGGATCAGATACTCGACGTGCCGCGGCCCGGTACCGTCGAGCACCTCGCCGTCCGGGCCGACCAGCACGATCCTGCTGGCGTCGACCTCCTCAAGACCCCACCCTGACGCCTTCATCCACACCCCGCGCCCGCCGGGATCGCGCACGCTGGCGTGCCCCCACACCATGTCGGCCTGACCGGCCGCAGCCAGCGCCCGGCTGGCCAGCACGGCAAGGACCACGGCCCCGGCGCCGTCCGCGGGCTGATAGCTCACCGGTCCCTTATACCGCACCCGATGCGAGGCGCATCGGTTCGTTGACACCCGTACACCGTTTCGTTTAGCGTCGTTTGTCGCGTGTCAACCGTTTCCCAGGGGGGCCAGAGCATGCTGCGGATGCGGTCGGCGTCGCTGACCGGCCCCGATGGAACCCGCCGCTCGCCGGTCGAGATCATCGCGACGATGGGCTCCTACCTGACCCGCACTCAGGCGGCGGAGATCTCCGGACTGCGGGCCGGCCCGTTCGGCCGCTGGGCCGACGGGGTCACCGCGATGCGGCAGGACTGCGTGTCCTACGCCCGCTACTGGCAGGCCCACAACGACCGGGTGGCCGACCAGGACGGCCCACTCTGGGTCGCGCTCGGCGACTCCACCGCGCAGGGCCTCGGCGCGCCGACCCCGCGCGGCGGGTACGTCGGCCAGGTCCTGGCCGGCCTGCGGCAGCGCACCGGGCTGCACTGGCGCGTCCTGAACCTGTCCGTGTCCGGCTCGCTGATCAAGGACGTCATCCACACCCAGCTGCCCGGCCTGCCCGACCGAGCCGACCTGGTGACCTGCGGGATCGGCGTCAACGACATCCTGTACACCGGCCCGGGCAAGCTGTTCGCCGACCTGCGCACGCTGATCGCCGCCGTCCCCGACGGGACCGTCCTGCTCGACCTGCCGCTGCCCGCCGGCTGCTGGGGCCTCGTCGGCCGCGCCAGCGTCCCCTACGTGACCCGGATCAACCGCACCCTGCACCAGTGCGCCGCGGCCCGCGGCCTGCCGGTCGCCGAGATCTCCGCCCATTTCCAGCCGCCGTGGACAGGCAAGTTCGCCTCCGACTACTTCCATCCCAGCCAGGCTGGCTACCGCGACTGGGCGCGCGCCCTGCAAGCCGCCATCCCCATTTAGTTCTTTTATCCAGAACGGGCGGTGGTGCCCGCCCCAGGTATCGCCCTTCTCCCGGGTGGAAATCGACTGGTCGTCCCGTGACGCCAGGAGTTACGATGGCGCCATGGCACACCTGCTTCTTACCGGGCCGCGCTGAGACGATCTATTCAGCGCGGCAGCCCCTCACGCCTGAGGGGCCTTTTTTGTGCCCAGAACCAGAAGCAGGAGACCCCGATGGACACCGATCCGCCCCCCTTCCGCTACGACGCCCGCCTGGCCAGCGAAATAGAACTGCGCTGGCAAGCCCGCTGGGACCAAGCCGGAACCTTCACCGTCCCGATCGCCCCCCCGCCTCCCGTCCCCCCGCCTCCCGTCCCCCCGCCCGTCCCCGCGGCGTCCCCCCAACGTAATGAAACCGGGGTTTCAGTACCTCCTGAGGTGCTGAAACCGGGGTTTCATGTCCCGGATGCCGTGCCCGCGCCCGCCCCGGCTATCGCTACCGCCCCAGCCGCCACTCCCGGCCCGGCCAAGTTCTACCTGCTGGACATGTTTCCCTATCCCAGTGGCGCCGGGCTGCACGTCGGGCATCCCCTGGGCTATATCGCCACGGACGTCTACGGCCGTTACCTGAGGATGACCGGGCACCAGGTGCTACACCCGTTCGGTTTCGACACGTTCGGGCTGCCCGCCGAGCGGTACGCCATCGACACCGGCCAGCATCCCGCCGTCACAGTGGCGGAGAACGCCGCCATCATGCGCCGTCAGCTGCGGCGGCTGGGGCTGGCCCACGACCGGTCCCGGGAGATCCTGACCAGCGACCCGTCCTACTACCGCTGGACGCAGTGGATCTTCCTGCGGATCTTCAACAGCTGGTACGACCAGGAGGCGGGGCGCGCCCGCCCGGTCGCCGACCTGATCGCCGAGTTCGCCGCCGGCCGGCGCCGCACGCCGGACGGGCGGCCGTGGCCGGACCTGTCCGCGGCCGAGCAGCGGGACGCCGTCGACACCCGGCGGCTGGCGTACCTGGCCGACGTGGTCGTCAACTGGTGCCCAGGGCTGGGCACCGTGCTGGCCGACGAGGAGGTCACCGACGAGGGGCGCAGCGCGATCGGCAACTACCCGGTGTACCGCAGGCCGCTGCGGCAGTGGATGCTGCGCATCACCGCGTACGCCGAACGCCTGCTGGCCGACCTGGAGGAGATCGACTGGCCGGAGCGGGTCAAGCGCCTGCAGCGCAACTGGATCGGCCCGAGCGGCGGCCCGTACCGGCTGCACGACTGGCTGTTCTCCCGCCAGCGCTACTGGGGCGAGCCGTTCCCGATCGTGTACGACGAGACGGGCCGCCCGGTCCCGCTGCCGGACGAGATGCTGCCGGTGACGCTGCCCGAGGTAACGGACTTCCGGCCGGTGCCGCAGGACGACGAGAGCGACCCGGTGCCCGCGCTGGCCCGCGCGGACGGCTGGGCCGAGGTCACCCTGGACCTGGGCGACGGCCCCAGACGCTACCGGCGCGAGCTGAACGTGATGCCGCAGTGGGCGGGCTCCTGCTGGTACTACCTGCGCTACCTGGACCCCGGCAACGACACGGCGCCGGTCGACCCGGGCATACAGCGCTGCTGGATGACGCCGAACGGCGTCGACCTGTACGTCGGCGGTGTCGAGCATGCCGTCCTGCACCTGCTGTACGCGAGGTTCTGGCACAAGGTGCTGTACGACCTGGGCGTCACGAGCACCGCCGAACCATTCGGCAAGCTGTTCAACCAGGGCTACGTCCTGGCCGACGCGTTTACCGACGCCAGGGGCCTGTACGTGCCCGCCGCCGAAGTGGTCCGCGAGCCCGACGGCTGGCGGTACCGGGGTGAGCCGGTTACCCGCCGCGCGGGGAAGATGGGCAGGAGCCTGAAGAACGGCGTCAGCCCGGATGACATCTGCGCCGCCTACGGCGCCGACACCCTGCGGCTGTACGAGATGTCCATGGGCCCGCTGGACGCCGACCGCCCCTGGCATACCGACGACATCGTCGGCGTGCACCGCTTCCTGCAGCGCCTGTGGCGCCTGATCGTCGACGAGACCACCGGCGAGACCCAGGCTGTCCCCGCCGAGCCGATGGACGCGGCCACCGCACGGATGCTGCACCGGACGATCGCCATCGTCCGCGACGACTTCGCCGCACTGCGCTTCAACACCGCGATTGCCCGCCTGATCGAACTGACCGGACACGTGGCCCGGCTGCCCGGCGTGCCGCGCGCCCTGGCCGAGCCGCTGGTCCTGATGATCGCCCCGCTGGCCCCGCACATTGCCGAGGAACTATGGCAGCGCCTGGGGCACTCGGGCACGATCGCCTACGAGCCGTTCCCGCAGCCCGATCCCGCCTCGGCCGCGGCCGACACCATCACGCTGCCGGTCCAGGTCAACGGCAAGGTCCGGTTCCTGCTGGAGGTCCCGGCCCAGGCCACCCAGCCGGACATCGCCGAACTGGTCGCCAGCCATCCCGACTACCCGCGGCAGGCCGTGGCGCGCGTGGTCATCGTCCCGGGCAAGATCGTCAACGTCGTCCTGCAATGAGCCAGAACGGCACAGCCCTGGCGGGCCGAACCGGACAGAGCCGAGCGACCGGATCGCCGCCACCAGCTCCGCAACCCCTCGCCGGGCGGCGCTCGCCGTCACATGACCAATCTGTTAGCTTCACAGGCATGGTTGCAGCAGCGCTGGCAGTATCCCGGTTGCGACCGGCACTGACGTGGTGTGCGCTGGACGGCGACGTGGTGGCGGGTGAGGCGAGCGCCCGGCTCCGGCCCGATAACCGCTGGTTCGTGTACTTCGATACCTGGCGTGCCGACGCCTGCCCGCCGCTGGCCGATGCTGTCGCGCGGGATCTCGGCCGTGACCTGTACGTCACCTTGGACGACGGCGAATACGACGCGCTGGACGCCTGCGCGCAGGCCGGGTTCGCCGTGCACCGGCGGGAGAGCTGCTTCCGGATCCCGGCCGATCCCGCGGTGACCGGGCTTGCCGGGGCCGTGCTGCCTGCCGGGCTCGGCGTCCTTTCCGCCGCCGATGCCGATATCACCCGGCTGCGGCTGCTGGACGACGCGCTGCGGCAGGACGTTCCCGGCTGCGATGGCTGGCGCTGGGACGCCGAAGCGTTCCGTGCCGAGACGTTCAGCCGGTTCTTCGATCCCGCCACCTACCTCGTCGCTGTCGACCGGGCCAGCGGACAGTACGCGGGGCTGGTGCGGATCTGGCGCAACCGCGCCGGTCCTCGCCTGGGCCTGGTCGCGACGCTGGCCAGATACCGGCGGCGCGGGGTCGCCAGGGCACTGCTCGGCCAGGCGTTCGCCGTGCTCGCGGCCAGGGGAGAGACGAGCGTGGTCGCCGAGGTGGATGACGCGAACGTCGCGTCGCTCTCGCTGCTGACCGGGCTCGGCGCACGCCGGTACGGCGGCAACGTGGAGCTGATCCGTCGGCGGCCCGGGTCGGGCGGATAAGCCGGCGGAGAGGGGCGCCACGCTGATCGCGCCGAGTGCCGCGGTGACGGAGCGGGTCGAGCAGTCTCTTACCGACACGGTGATGTCCCTGCCCGACGGGAGCCGCGAGACCGCTGCCACCCCCTGTGCCGACAGCGTCCCGTCCGGTCCGGCGCGGCCAACGGCGAAGATACTGGCGCCGACCGGCAGCTCGCCGGGGCTGGCGTGAGGTATCACGACGAGCGTGTCGCCGGAGGTGGTCACGGGGACGCGCGTTCCGGTGGACGTCACGAGGGTGAAGCCGGCGGTGCTCATGTCCGATACCGTCCCCTGGACCGGGACGAAGCCCGGCGGGTTCACCGCGCCGAACGGCTGCCCGACGGTAATGACGGCGGCCGCGATCGTGCCATCGGAACTGTAGCCGCGCACCACGACTGATGCCCCGTCCGTGACGTCGTTCAGCAGCGCTCCGGACACGGACACGAACGTGGACGCCGTCGTGGTCACGGTCACCGGCTGGCCACTGGCCGTCTGGACCACCAGGCTGCCGCCGTTGACCTGCTCAAGCGTCCCGTCGGCCTGCTGAAACTGGGTGCACCCCGTCACCGCCGCAAGGGCCGCCTGGGTACCGTGCCCGGCCAGGTGCACGTGCACGTACCCGGTCACCTCGCCGATCCCCGCGAGCAGGACGAGCGCGGCGGCCGCGCTGCCTGCCACCAGCATGGCGCGCCGCCAGCGGCCCGCCGGGACACGTCGGTCGGCGGCGCGCGGCCGGCCAGGCCGGACAGGCCGGGCTGTCCCGGACGTGGCTGTCGCCAGGCCGCGGACCCCGTCGGCAACCAGGTTCCACCGGGTCGCCTCACGCCGACAGCGCTCGCAACTGGAAAGGTGGCCGCGGGCCCGGTCGCCTACCGGTTGTCCGGCGGCCCCGGCAATCAGCTCTCCCAGGTCCAGATGGGGGTGGCGGGTGTCGGCGGGGTCTGCGTTCATCGGTTCTTGCCCTTCTCGTCAAGGATCCGGTTCAGTGCGGTGCGCGCCGCGGCCAGGCGGCTCTTCACCGTCCCGACCGGGATCTCCAGCACGCCGGCGACCTCGGGGAGGCTGAGCCCGGAGCCGAAGGCCAGGCCCAGTACCTCCCGGTGGGCAGATGCGAGCTCCCGTATCGCACCCATCACCTCGGCCAGCTCCGCCCGGTCCAGGGCCATCGCCTCAGGCCCCGGACCAGCACCCGGCCGATCGGCCAGGAAGGCGTCATCCACCACCCGCAGCCGGCGGCCGCGCAGCCGGTCCCGGGTCTGCCGCCGGGCGATAGCGATCACCCATGACCGCACCGACGACTCGCCGCGGAAGGAGTTCGCGCCGCGCCAGACGGCGAGCATCGTGTCCTGGACGATCTCCTCGGCCAGCACGCGCTCGCCGGTCACGAGCAGAACCTGCGCGAGCACGACCCGGCCGTGCTCGCGGTAGAACTCGGCCATCGCGCCCTCGTCGCCCCCGCCGATCCTGCGCAGCAACCCGGCATCGTCACAGGCACTCTCCTGACTGCCGGCGAAGATCGCTGCGCCGGCGTCCCCGCCCGGATCGTTCATCTGCGACCTCGGAGAAATCCCATGCAGAGTTAGTAGCAGCAGGCGACGAGACGGTTCGGCTTACCGCCGGCATTTCTCGCCGAGAACACGCCCTGGCGGCGGCTGATTCTCCTGCGCGCGGGTCCCGATCAGGGTGTCGTTGCGCCGGTGTCAGGCATTGGCCCGGCGGAGGCGTTCGGCTGCCTGCGCGCGGAGCGCCTCGCCGGACACCGGGGCGTGGCCGTACAGCGCCTGCTCCCGGGCGTTGTACGCGGCCGGCCACAAGCTGGCCGCCCAGGCGATCTCCTGCTCGGCGGCCGTGAACGAGCGCCCGCGGATGTCCTGGTACGCCGCCAGGAACGCCGCTGAGCTCTCGACCGAGGCCAGCGTGGGCGGCCCGGCACTGGCGAACATCCCGCTCGCCGCGCCCGCCAGCGCCGCCTCCGGGTGCCACGCCAGGCTGTCCCAGTCGTGTACCGTCCACACCTGCCGGCCGTGCCACCGGAGGTTCTGCGCCTCGAAGTCTGCATGGCCAAGCACGCACGGCAGTGCGGCGGCCAGTATCCGCCGCCGGGCCCGCTCGGCTATCTCAGCGACGTACCCGGGCACGGCGCCCTGGTCCCGGTCATCGAGGCAGCCGATCGCCGGCCACACCCCGGGATCGTCGTGGTCCCAGCGCACCCACGGCGGATTGGGCAGCGGCGGCGCGACCCTCACGCCGGCCAGTTCGGCCATCAGCCGGGCGAACACCTCCGCGTAGCGCACGGCCACCTCCGGCGAGTCCCCGTCCAGCACCTCGCCGCCGGGCCGGAACTCCTCGGCATGCACGGCCAGCGAACCGACACTGGCCACCGGCGTGAGCGGGCGGGCGCAGGGGAACCCGCGCCCGGCCAGCAGGGCCTGCGCCGCGACACACGCCGCGGCCCGGCCGTCATCGACGCGCGCCTTGACCACCACGTCCGCACCGCCAGCCAGCCGCAGGCCGAACACCGTCGAGACCTGATCGAGCTGGAACAGCACCCGGGCGGGCCCGCTCCCCAGATGGTCCAGGCACCAGGCCGGCAGCCACTCAGGCAATTCGTCCAACGGCACAATCAGGACTGTGCCACAGGCACCGGGAAGAGCCGGGACGGCTCGAGGAAGACGCCGGCCGAGTCCGTCGGTGGAGCCGGTGATGAAGATACGAGGCACGGGATGAATCTTCCAGTGGGCGGCAGCTTGATCGGGCCGGAAACGTCGTCATGACCAGGCCAGGCTAGGGCCGGCCAGGCCGATGACGACGGCCCCGGTACGCCGCGCGAGCGGGACGGCGAACGGGACGGCGAGCGAGCCGATTCCTCCGGCGGCTCCGGAGACGAATTCGTCGTACCTGACTGCCCCGCACCGTGCTCTCCCTGTCTTGCCTTGCTGAAGCCTTGCCGCCAGGCAGGTGAGCAGGCCTCACCGGATCAAGGTGATCCGCGGGTCAGGCTCCGGGCACCTTGGCCAGCCAGTCCCGGCATACCTGCCCGAACGGCTCGGTGCCGTTGGTGACCGCCGCGAGGATGGCGGATGCGGCACGCTCGGCGCGGCCGATCACCTCGGGCGGATAGCCGTACCGCACCTGGTGCTCGGCGAATTCGTCCTCGTCGAGGATCTCCGCCGACCCGTCGAAGCCGCGCACCACGTCCAGGTCCAGGTCCACCATCTCCACCTGGTCACCGGAGACCCATCGCGGCACAGTGGTGATGTCGATGTACAGCTCGGTCCAGCACGGTGCCGCGTTGCACGTCAGCGTCCACCACCCCGATCGCGGGATGAGCAGCACCCAGGCATGGGCGAACGTCACCGGCTCCTCGCTGCCCCGCTGGCACTGGCTGCCGGCCGGGGCGCCGAGCCAGGTGCCGTACTCATCGGCGCCGAGCCGCCCGAGCTCCATATGCCAGTGCAGGCTGCCGTCGTACTTCCGGTACACGACTCGGACCGACGTCACCCAAGAAACTCTACGCAATGCCGGAACGTGACTACGGCATCCGCCGGCCGGGTGGGGTGCCGCGGGGGCGGGACACCAGGATGCCGGTCGCGGCTGCGGCCAGGACGGCGAGTGCCGCGGAGTAGACCAGGGCCGTGGAGTGCAGTCCGAACGCTGTGGTCGCGACGCCGGCGATCAGCGCCAGGACGCTGAAGGATCCAGAACGCGGCATCGCGGCTCGCCACGGCGGCTTCTGCAGGAAGCCGCCGATCACGGCCTCGCGCCGCGGAGCGAGCCGGCGCGTCCGTGAACGTGCCCGCGTCCGGTCTGGACACTGTAACGAGCTATTTCGCGGGACCGGGGGCCGCCGTCCCGCGGTGCCGGGCATGGCTCTTCCGGACGGCTACCCGCTTGACAGCGCTTCGCGTACGGCAGGGACGACTTCCTCGGCGAAGATGCGGGACTGGCGCTCCCGGTCGCCGCTCGGCCAGAAGACGAACGTGTTCATCCCGAAATCGCCGTACAGCGTCGTGAGGGTGTCGACCCAGCGTTCCGCCGGGCCGTGGAACATGTCCCGGCTTTCCGGCGTGATCAGGCCCATGACGTTGTAGAGCCGGACGATCCGGTC
>JASHTQ010000111.1 GCA_030040475.1 Streptosporangiaceae bacterium | reverse complement strand
GATGTCACGTCCGCTTGACGCCGGGTGTCACAGTGATGACACCTGAGCAGTGAGGCGGACATGGCAGAGGACTGGCTGACGGCGGCGTTCGAGGAGCAGCGGCCGCATCTGCGGGCGGTGGCGTACCGGTTGCTCGGCTCGATGGCCGACGCCGATGACGCGGTGCAGGACACCTGGCTGCGGCTGACCGGTGCGGATACCAGCCAGGTGGAGAACCTGGGTGGCTGGCTGACCACGGTCGTCGCGCGGGTGTCCCTCAACATGCTCAGGTCCCGCCGGTCCAGGGCCGAGGAACCGGTCGGCGGCTCCTGGCCGGGGGCCGCGGAGACGGCCGCCGGGGGCGGCGGGAAGGGCGCCCTCGGGCCGGCCGGCGATCCGGCGGACGAGGCGGTGCTCGCCGACTCGGTCGGCCTGGCCCTGCTGGTGGTGCTCGACACGCTCACGCCCGCCGAGCGGCTCGCGTTCGTGCTGCACGACCTGTTCGCGATGCCGTTCACCGAGGTAGCGGACGTGCTCGGGCGGTCGGCGGATGCGACCCGGCAGCTCGCCAGCCGGGCCAGGCGCCGGGTCCGCGGCACGCCCAGCCCGGATCGCGCGGCCGATCTGCGCCGCCAGCGGGAGGTGGCTAACGCGTTCCTCGCCGCCTCCCGCGGCGGCGACTTCTCGGCGCTGGTCGCGCTGCTCGATGCCGAGGTCACGCTGACCGCCGACGGTGCCGCGGTGCCGTCGGGCCGGCCGGTTACGCTGCATGGCGCGCAGCAGGTCGCCAGGGGCGCGGTCGCCGCCTCCGCCGTCGCGGGCAAGGCACAGCTCGTCATGGTGAACGGGTCGGTGGGCATCATCGCCGTCCGGGCCGGCCGGCCGCTGGTCGTGCTGAACATGACGGTCGACGCCGCGCGACGGATCAGCCGCATCGAGATCGTGGCGGATCCGGCCCGGTTGCGGCGGCTGCGGCTGGCCTTGCTGCCGGACTGACGGCGGCTCGGCCTCAGATCTCCGGCGACCACCAGGAAGGGACCCTGGCGGGGGTGGAGCCCGGCCGGGCGAGGGCCGGGTAGTCGGGTACCACCGTGTCCGGCCAGCGCTGGGTCAGCTGTTCGAGCAGGCCGCCGGCGACGGCGCGGAGGCGAGGCAGGACGCCGGTTCGTTCGGCCGCGTCGATGAAGTTGCGCAGCCAGGCCAGCAGCCGGGCACGCATCGTCGTGGTTCCCCACCGGTCGTCTTCCGTCAGCACCTCCGTGATCACCCGGCCCCTGGCGACGATCCAGCCGCCCAGGGCGGCCGCGGTGGCGGCGTCCCAGTCCGGGCCGAGGTCGACGCCGGCGGCCGCGACGCCGGCGCGGTAGGCCTCGACGGCGGGAGCGGCCACCTCGGCAGGCAGGCTGGCGAAGCACCAGCAGCTCGGGAACGGCGCCTGCAGGTAGGCGGCGTCGAGGACGACCGGGCCCCAGCCCGAGGTCTCGAAGTCGAAGATCCGGCAGCGGCCGTCGAGCATCCGCGTGTTGTCCGGGCACGGATCGCCGTGGACCAGGCCGAGGCGGCCCCGCCCGGCCATCATCGCGTCGAGCCCGGCGATCTCGGCCTCGACCCCGCCGGTGGCCAGGCCCAGCGCGGCGGCGGCGCCGAGGAACGCAGCCCCGCCCCTGCCCGCGGCGCCCAGCCAGGCCGGGCCCGCCGCCGCCCCCGGTGCGTGGCGGGCCCGCAGATCGGCCAGCTCGCCGGCCCGGCCCATGCTCCAGGCGTGCATCGAGCCCAGCGCCTGCGCATAGGCGACCAGGTCGGCCTGGGCGCGTTCGCGCTCGGTCCCGAGCAGCGAGCCCGCCAGCGACGCGCCGGGACCCAGGTCCTCCACCAGCAGGATGCCCGCGCCGGCATCGGCGCCGAGCAGCCGCGGTGCGACCGGCGCGGGCATGCCGTTCAGGTACTCAAGCGCGGCCAGTTCGACTCCGAAGCTTCGGGTGGCGCGGCTGTCCGGCTGCTCGGGGAGGCGTTTGAGCACGGCGGAACGATCCGCTCCGAGGTCGAGCCGGACGACCTGCCTCCGGTTCCAGATAACCGCGGCCTCGCGTACCTTGGCGTGCTCGCCCCAGGCCTCGGCCAGCAGCGCCTCGGCCGCCCGCGTCTCGTCCGCTGACAACACCGGGGGAGCGGAGGAGTCGGTCACCGTCACATTCTGGCCGGCGCTCAGCGACCCGCGATCAATTAGCGGCGCCTGGCCGGCGCGTTGACGAAGGCGGCTACCGGGACGGCCGCGGCGAGCGTGATGACCGCGCCCCAGGCCATCGCGATCGTGAAGCCGTGCACCACGCCCGTCGTGGCACCCGCGCCGGCGTGGGCGGCGAGGTATCCGCTGGTCGCGGCGGCGGCGATCGTGTTGAGCAGCGCGGCCCCGATCGACGAGCCGAACTGGCTGGCCGCGCTCGTCGCGGCGCCCGCGGCGCCGCCGTCGGACGGCAGGACGTCCCGCAGCGACGTGCCGAGCGCGGTTGGGCCCGCGACGCCGGTCCCGAGGCCCTCGATGATCGTCGCGATGAGGATCAGCGGCAGGTAGCCGCTGTGCGGCGTGAGCCAGACGAGCGGGAGCAGCCCCGCGGCCTCGACCACGATGCTGGCCGCCAGCAGCCAGCGGGGCGCGACCCGGACCATCAGCCAGGGGGCGAGCAGCGCCGAGCCCACCGCGGTGGCAAGCGCGAACGGCACCACGGCCAGCCCGGTCAGCAGCGCCGAGTAGTGCATGACCGACTGCAGCTGGTAGGTCAGGATGAGGAACATGCCGAAGGTGCTCAGCCCGTTGACGATCAGGGCGACCATTCCCCAGCCGCGGTTGCGGTCCAGCACCACCCGCAGCGGCAGCAGGCCGTGAGCCCGGCCGGCCTGGCGCAGCACGAAGCCGCCGAGCAGCACGGCCGCGGCGGCCAGCGAGCCGTACACCCGGGCGGAGCCCCAGCCGAGGGAGGATGCCTCGCCGAGGCCGTAGATCAGGGCCACCATGCCCGCCGACGCGAGCAGTGCGCTGGCCACGTCGATCCTTATCTCGGGACGGCCGGGCAGGGCCGGCAGGACCCGCGGGGCGCCGAGGATCGCGACCAGCGACAGCGGCACGTTCACGTACAGGCACCAGCGCCAGTTCAGCTCGCTGGTGAGCACGCCGCCGATGACGAGGCCGAGCGCCATCCCGGCGGTCAGGGTGGCGGTGAAGATCCCTATCACCCGGGCCCGCTGCTCCCCGTCGGTGTAGACGTTGACGAGCAGCGACTTGGTGGACGAGACCAGCACGGCGCCGAACGCGCCCTGGACCGCACGGGCCGCGACGAGCATCGCGCCGTCGACCGCGGCGCCGCCCACCGCCGAGGCGCAGGCGAAGCCGACGACCCCGAGCAGCAGCGTGTTCCTCGCGCCAAGCCGGTCGGCAAGGCGGCCGCCGAGCAGCAGCAGGCCCGCCAGGGACAGCGTGTAGGCGGTGACCACCCACGAGCGGGCCGCAACCGTCAGGCCAAGGCCGTGCTGGACCGACGGCAGCGCGACGAACATGATCGTGGTGTCGAGCACCGCCATCAGGTGCGCCGAGGCGATCACGGCCAGCGGCCACCAGCCACGCTGGCGCGCGGGTGCCCCGGCCGGCGCGGAACTTACCGCAGCTTGCATGGTGAGCCTCCCGTTAAGATACGCTCGTATCTAATTAAGATGCGTTCGTATCCTATGTCGCCATCGGATAAGATGCAAGCGTCTCTTAAGGAGGGAATGTGACCGGCCGCGCAGATCTCGAGTCCCCGCCCGCGGCCGCGCGGGACGGCGGGAAGACCCGCCGCCGCGGCGAGGCGCTTGAGGCCGCGCTGCTCGATGCCGCCTGGGAGGAACTCCAGGCCGCGGGGTATGCGGGCCTGACCATGGAGGCCGTGGCCGACCGGGCCGGCACGAGCAGGGCCGTGTTGTACCGCCGCTGGCGAAACCGCCCGGAACTGGTGGTCGCGGCCATGCGCCGCAATCGCCCGATGCTCTCCGGCGAGATTCCCGACACCGGCAGCCTGCGCGGCGACGTCCTCGCCCTGCTAGGCCGGATGTCCGCCCGGCTGACCGAGATCGGCCCGGATACCGTCTACGGCCTGCTCGGCGACTACCTCGCCCATGGCGAGCTGTTCGAGAGCCTCCAGGGCCAGGTGCTCCAGATCAGTTCGGGAGTCATGGCGACCATCCTCACCCGTGCCGCAGATCGCGGCGAGGCCCGCCGCGACGTCAGCGCGAGGATCGCGACCGTCCCCACCGACCTGTTCAGGAACGAGCTGTTCCGCACCCGCACCGCGCCGTCCGAGCGGGTTCTCGCCGAAATCGTCGATGAGATATTCCTCCCGCTCGTCCGGCCGTGAGGCGAACCGCGGCCGCGCTCTGCTGACAACGCGTGACGAGTAGTTACAATATGTATAAGAGAAGAGGGCGCTTACCGGTCATCGAGGAGAGAGCGGCAGCGATGGCGATCGAAGCCGAAGCCGAAGACGTGGCGACGAGGCTGCAGGCCGAGCTTCCCCACGCGCTGGAGAGCGGCCAGGTAGTGGCCTATTTCCAGCCTGAGGTCGAGCTGTCATCCGGCACGGTGGTGGCGGCCGAGGCGCTCGCCCGGTGGGAGCATCCGACACTCGGCACGCTGTCGCCCGGCCTGTTCGTCCCGCTCGCCGAGAAGCTTGGGCTGATGGCGGAGCTTACCCAGCGGATGCTCAGGCTGTCGCTCGCCCAGCACCGGATCTGGGCCGCCGCCGGGTGGGACATTCCGATCTCGGTCAACGTCGGGCCCGATTGCATGAAAGACCCCGAATTCCCGGCCGTCGTCGCCGAGGTGCTGCGCAGCGAACGGGTGCCGGGCAGCATGCTCGCGTTGGAGGTGAGCGAGCAGACCGGGACCGCGGCCGTGAGCCCGAGCTTCTTCGCCCAGCTGGCCGAGCTCGGCGTGAAGGTCGCCCTCGACGATTTCGGCACCGGCTTCGCCTCGCTGGAGAGTCTGGGCGGCTGGCCCGTCTACGAGCTCAAGCTCGACATGTCCATCGTGCGGCCGATCGCGAGCAACTCCAGCTTCCGTACCATCGTCAGGACCACCATCGATCTCGCCCACCAGCTCGGGGTGGAGGTGGTCGCCGAGGGCGTCGAGTCCGAGGCCGTCAGGTCCGAGCTCGAGGCCCTCGGCTGTGACCTCGCCCAGGGCTTCCTCCTCGGGCGGCCCATGCCGCCCGAGGTGTTCGCGGACTGGCTGCGCGAGCACCAGCAGCCCGCACAGCGGCGAGGCGGCCCGCAGCCG
>JASHTQ010000110.1 GCA_030040475.1 Streptosporangiaceae bacterium | reverse complement strand
CGGTACGATCCGTGACCGCGGCCCGCGGCCCGGAGCGGCGTGCGGCGTTGATGTCGGGCAGCGCGGCGATCAGCGCCCTGGTGTAGGGGTGCTGGGGCGCGAGCAGCACGTCGGCGGCCGGCCCTTCCTCGACGAGCACGCCCTCGCGCAGCACCCCGATGCGCTGGCAGTGCGCGGCCACCAGCGGGAGGTTGTGGCTGATCAGGAGGCTGGCGAAGCCGAGTTCGGCGCGCAGGTGGTCGATCAGCGCCATGATCTCGGTCTCCACCCGGCTGTCCAGACCGGTCGTCGGCTCGTCCAGGATGAGCAGCTGCGGCTCGCCGGCGAGCGCCATCGCGATCACGATCCGCTGCTGCTGGCCGCCGGACAGCTCGTGCGGGTAGCGCCCGGCGATCTGCTCCGGCGGGGACAGCCGCACCCGTCCGATCGCGGCGAGCGTCGCCTCGCGCGCCGCCGCGCGGTGCAGGCCGTGCAGCCGGTACACCTCGGCGATCTGCTCGCCGGCCGGCATGGTCGGATTGAGCGCGAGGCCCGGTTCCTGGTAGACGACCGCGAACGCGGCGGAGCGGAAGGCCCGCAGCGCCGCCGGGCCGAGCCCGAGGACCGGGACGCCGGCGACGGAAAGCTGGTCCGCGGTCACCTCCGTCCCGGCCGGCAGGTAGCGGGTGAGCGTCATCGCGGCCGTGCTCTTGCCCGAGCCTGACTCGCCGACCAGGCCGTAGGACTCCCCGGCGCCGATGTCCAGGCTGAGCCCGCGCAGCGCCGTCACCACGGCCCGGCGCGCCCGGTAGGAGACGGTCAGGTCGGCCACGCTGACCGCAGGCGAAGCCGCCGCGCCGCCGCCGCTCACGACGACGTCTCCTTGATGTTGTCGGCGATCAGCTGGATGGCCACGACCAGCGACGCGACCGCGACGGCGGGGAAGACCACGGTCCACCACGCGGTCTCCAGGTAGGCCACGTTCTGGTTGATCTGCAGGCCCCAGTCCGGCGAGGGCGGCTGCTGGCCCAGGCCGAGGAACGACAGCGTGGCCGTCATCAAGATGGCCGAGGACAGGCTCAGCGTGGCCTGGATGATGATCGTGGGCAGGACGTTCGGCACCAGCTCGGTGGCCATGATCCGGAGCGCCGACTCGCCCTGCAGCCGGGCCGTGGTCACGTACTTCTTGCCCATCTCGGCGAGGACCGCGGCCCGGATGATGCGGGCGATGCCGGGGGCGAAGACCACGCCGATGATGACGATGAGCGCCGGCGGCGACGCGCCGAACGCGCCGACGATCACGATCAGGAAGATGAGCGGCGGCAGCACGACGAGCACGTCGAACACGCGCATGAACGCGGTGTCGACCCAGCCGCGGAAGTAGCCGGCGATGACGCCGAGCGCGCCGCCGAGGACGGTGGCCAGGACCGCGCCGAGCGGGCCGACCACCAGCGCGGTGTCCCCGCCGGCCAGGGTCCTGGCGAACACGCTGCGGCCGAGGTCGTCGGTGCCGAACGGCTGCGACCAGCCCGGCGCCGCGAGCAGCTGGCCGGTGTTGGCGTACGGGTTGAGCCCGAACAGGTGCCAGGTTGCGGCGGCGCCGACCCACCATGCCACGATCACCGCGCTGAGCACGAACGTCGGACGGCCGAGCAGCGCGCGCAGCCGCCGCCGGCCCGCTCCGGCCGCCGTCCCCGCCGCGGCGCCCAGGCCCGGGCCGGCGGTGACCGCCGCCGCGGCGGGCACGGGCAGCGCGGTGACCGTATCCGGGAGGCCCTGGGACAGGTAGTCCATCAGCCCTCCGTGTTCTCGAAGCGGATGCGCGGGTCCATCAGGATCAAGAACACGTCGGTGACCAGCAGCGCGAGCAGCGCGATCACGCCGGTCACCATGACGCCGTCGGTGAGCAGCACCGCGTCCTTGCGCTCGGCCGCGACCACCATCAGCGCCCCGAGGCCCGGGTAGTTGAACAGCGTCTCCACCACCGCGCTGCCGCCGAGCAGGCCGCCGAGGTAGATGCCGAGCAGCTGCATGGTGGGGATCAGCGCGTTGCGCGTCACGTGCCGCCGGACGATCACGCCGGAGGGCAGTCCCTTGAGCACCGCGGTCCGGTGAAACGGCGCGGTGATCGCCCCGGCCGTGCCCGTGCGCACCATCCGGGCGAGCACCGCCAGGTAGGAGGCGGCGAGCACCACCGCGGGCAGGGTCATGGCGTGTATCCGCTGGCCGAGGTCGCCGGTGGCGTCGGCCGCGGACTGGACCGGGACCGCCTTGAGCCAGACGGCGAACACGATGAGCAGCAGCACCCCGACGACGAACTCGGGCACCGAGGACAGCGTCATCAGCGCGATCGTGATCACCCGGTCGCTGCGCCGTCCCTCGCGGTAGGCCTGCACCGAGCCGAGGATGAGCGAGACCGGCACGAGCAGCAGGAACGCGTAGAGCGCCAGCAGCGCGCTGTTCGCCAGGTGGCCGAGCACCAGCGCGCGGGACGGTGCCGCGTAGACGAAGCTCGTCCCCCAGTTCCCGGTGAAGAAGCCGGTGAGCCAGTGCAGGTAGCGGGGCACGATCGAGCCGGCCAGCCCGTTGCTGACGTCCCAGGCGTGCACCTGGGCCTGCGTCGCGTACTGCCCGAGCGCGTTCCGCCCGGGGTCGCCGGGGACGAGCTGGATCAGCCAGAACGTCAGGATCGAGACGACGAACAGCACGACCGGGATCTGGATCAGCCGCTTGCCGAGCAGCGCCAGGATCCGGCTGTGCCGCTCGGACAGCGCGCCGGACCCGCGCGGGGCGGCGGAGTCAGCCGCGCCCGCGCGCGGGTTCAGCACGGTCATCTGTGCTCCGGCATCTGCGCTCCGGGGTCAGGAGTTCGCGACCGTGATCCCACGGAAGTCGAAGCCTCCGGAGAACGACAGGCCGTTGGGGAAGTTGCCCTGCACCGCCTTGCTGACGTAGACGTCGCTCTCCTGGAACGCCGCGATGACGACCGGCACGTCGGTCCACTCGATCGTGGCGATCTGGTCGGCGAGCGACTGCCGCTGGGTGGCCGAGCTTGACGCCTCGAACTGGTTCACCAGCGTGCCGAGCTGCGTGTCGGAGTAGTGCGACGCGCTCCACCCGCTGCTCGCCACGTAGATGAGGGAGTACAGCTGCGCGGGCAGCCGGTCCGCCCAGTCGGTGAGCGTCACCGGCGCGGCGAGCCACGGCGAGGTCGAGCCGTTCGCGTAGTACGCCGCCTCGGTCAGCACGTCCAGGCTGACCTTGAAGTTGCCGGTCGCGTCGAGCTCCTGCTGGATCAGCTGGGCGTAGGTGCTCTCGTCGGTGTAGGTGGTGATCGTGAAGCTGATCACGCGGCTGCCGAGCAGCTTCTTGACCTCGGCGAGGTTCTGCGCGCGGGCGGTCAGCCCCTTCGGCTGCACGCTGTAGTCGGGGAAGATGGCGAAGTCGTTCGCGACGGTGGCCTCGCCGCCGTACACGGTCTTCACGATCGCCGGGCGGTTCAGCGCCCAGGCCACCGCCTGCCGGACGGCCAGGTCGTTGAACGGGGCCTTGTTGACGTTGAACGTGAGCCCGTCGAACTTCGTGAACCCGGCGCGCTCCTGGCGGTAGCCGGTGCCCAGGGCGGCCTCCGCGGCCGGGAACGAGTCGATCTGGTCGATCTGGCCGCTCTGGAACGCGAGCAGCTCAGACTGCTCGGAGGAGTAGAACGTCACGTTGACGCCGGCCAGCTTCACCGCCGCGGCGTCCCAGTAGTACGGGTTCTTCTTGTACGTGATGCCCTGCCCCGCCGTGTACTTCTCCAGGATGAACTGGCCGGCGCCGACCGGGTCGTCGATCCAGTTCGTGCCGTTGGAGCCGGCCGGAAGGATCCAGGTGTTCGCCCCGGTCAGCAGGTACGGGAAGTCCGAGTAGGGCTCGGCCAGGTGGAACACCACGGACGTGCCGGAACCGCTGACCGACTTGAGGATCCCGGCGAAGCTCGACGCGGCGGGCGACTGGCTGGTCGGGCTCAGGATGGCGTCGAAGGTCGAGACGACGTCCGCCGCGGTGAGCGGCTGGCCGTTGCTGAACTTCAGACCGGGACGCAGCGTGAACGTCCACGACAGCTTGTCGGCGGCCTGCGTCCAGGAGGACGCGAGCTGCGGCTTGAGCTGCCCGCTCGGCGTCGCGTTGACGAGCTGGGCCGAGGCCAGGCCGACCGCGAACATCGTGTCGTACTGCGTGGTGGTCAGCGGGTCGATGCCCGCGGTCGGGGTGATCAGCCCGATGTCGTAGGTCCCGCCGCTGGCCGCGGCCGCGGACACCTGGGTGGTGGCCGACGAGGTGGCAGGCGAACTGGACGAGCAGGCCGACAGCGTCAGCGCGATGGCCGCCACCGTGGTGGCCAGTCCACCTGCCGTGCGAAGAGTAAGTTGCGCTGGCAAGTTATGTGTGCTCCTACGTAGAGGTTTCGGGGATTTCGCCGCGCCGGCATCCGTGCGGTAGTTCAGTGCGCCGGGGTGGTGCGGGGATCGGGGATGTAGTCGGTGACGAGGAAGCGCTTGAGGACGTCCGCCGACCCGGTCACGCCCAGCTCGGGCCGGGGCGGGACCGCCCGCTTCCAGACCAGCAGCGCGATGTCCTGCGCCGCGCCGGACACGGCGACGGCGGCGTCCGGCGGCTCGTCGGCCGCGCGCTCGGTCACCAGGCGCCCGTCGCTGACCCGGACGCTCCAGGCGGCCGGCGTGTCCGTGGTCCGCAGCCAGACCGCGCCGCCGATGTCGGCCACGCCGCTAGCGGCCAGCCGGGGCACGAAGTTCGCGAACACGCTCTGCACTTCCTGCACCGCCAGGTCGGCCGGGATGGGGACGTGCTCGCCGAGGACGGTCTCCACGTCCCAGCGGTGCACGCCGATCTCGACCGCGAGCAGCGGGGCGATCAGCCCGGCCGGCCGCTCGCCCGCCTGGTGCGGGAACGGCACCGGCTGGTCCGGCGGGACCTCGCTAAGCAGCGTGACCAGCGGGTCGAGCGCCTCCTGCACCCAGTCGGCGACGTCCTCGCCCTCCGGCGCCCCGGCGGACGGGTACTCCCCGTTGCCGCCGGCGATGATGCCGCGGAACAGCCGCAGCGCCCGGCCGATGTGCACGGCCAGGGTGTGCACGGTGAAGTCCGGGTAGGCAGGCACGTGCACCTGGCGCGGCGACTGCCTGACGACCTGCGTGAACCGGTCGGTTTCCCGGCGCAGATGCGCCAGCCACGGCTCGGCTGGCGGGATGCTCGCTGACGTACTGCTCATGACCATCGCCCATTTCCGACTAATTCTATCGTCTTACTGGACAATAGCCTGATAATGACCCCGATGCCAGTGCTGCCGGGAGCGAACCTGCCTCGCACCAGGTCCGCGTGCACGGAACTGACGGCCACGTCGAGGTCCTGCAGCAGCCGTCCGCCGATCAAGCGGTGCACGGTCGTGCCCGGCGGCCCGCCCACCCTCAGGCCGTAGCCAAGCTTTCCGCCCGGGATGCTTCACAGTCGATTTATCCCGAACGAGCGGTGGTGCACGTCCGGCTGCCCAGCCACTGCCCCCCCGGGCTGTTCTGCCGGGCTGTCGAGGACGTCCCGCCGCGGTGCATCAGGCTAAGGATGGCCTTAGACCCGAAAACGCAACGCGGCGCGCTGGCCAGCGGCCTCTTCGGGCACACCGCGACAACGGCAAGGCGGCGCGCTATCATGGGATATCACGAGGAGGCAGAGATGACGGACGTGCTGATTCGCGATGTGCCTGATGACGTTATCGCGGCGCTGGACACGCACGCCGCTCGCCTGGGCCTGTCCCGCAGTGAATACGTGCGGCGCCGCCTTGCTCAGGACGCCGCCACGGCGAGGTCCCCGGTCAGCGTGGCGGACCTGGCACGATTCGCGGGCACCTTCGGCGACCTGGCCGACCCGGACGTGATGTCGCAGGCCTGGCGGTGATCAGCTGGCTGATCGACAAGTCCGCGCTGGCCCGGCTGGCCGCCAGCCCGGATGCCGCGGAGTGGGCCGGGCGCATCGAGCGCGGACTGGTGCGGATCACGACCGTGACGCGCCTGGAGACCGGCTATTCGGCCCGGTCGGGCCCAGAATTGCGGGCAGGGTTCCAGCAGCCGCCGCTGTCGTCCATGCCGGTGGAATACCTGACCCCTGCCATCGAGGACAGAGCGGCGGAAGTCCTGGCGCTGCTTGCTGACCGCGGCCAGCACCGCGCTCCTTCGATCCCCGACCTGATCATCGCTGCCGCAGCCGAACTCGCCGGGCTCACCGTGCTGCACCTGGATAAGGACTTCGACCTCATCGCCGGGATCACCGGCCAGCCCGTGGAACGCCTCAGCATTTCCCCGTCGGCCATCGCAACCAACGGCCCGGAGGAGACCGAGGAGTGACTCCGGACGGCGGCAGATGCTTGACACCGTCATCCGCATGCGTGTCCTGGACCCAGGCTGCCCATCGCGAATAATAAAACCTGGGACCGGGTGTCGCTAGCCCGCTTCACCTCGGCGAAAGTCGGCACCGCGTCCTGATCGACAACCAGATGATCAACCGACCACCAGCCGCCACCACCGGCATGGTCAGGCACACCGGCTTCTCGCCTGATCGGCAGCCACCGCCGCGGGACATCCGGGTCGATTTGCGCGCCGGGCAGAAGCTGGAGGTTCCTTGCCAGATCGCTGTCAGAGACCTGGCGGCCTGATTACGGTCCTCATGCAGTGGCAATTCATTGCCACTTTTCAAGGCTGCCGCGTCCGTGAAACCCGTTGCCATGATTTCCGTTCCGCCGCGATCGAATCCTGGACGTGTAATGCACTGGCCGACCTTATCCTTCCTTTATCATGCTGGAGTCATGAGTCCGGATCGACGATCACGCCGACGGCAATCAGGCCGCGGCCCTAATATGCCGCTGGTCCGTACCCGGCCGTCCTCAGATGACGCACACGAGGTGGCGTTCTTTCGTCGGCACGCCGCCGACGACCCGGGACAGGCAATACCGGGCCGGGATTTTCTCGCCGCCTGCCCGGTCAAGGTGCGCGCGACGATGGTGGCAGTCCTGGCCCAGGTCGCGGCCGCACCGCCGAAGAGATTCGCGGGCGGCGGGTACTGGGAAGCCATGAAGGGCGACATGACCGGCTGGTTCGAAGTCCGCGTCGACGGTCCCCGCCGCCACCATCACCGGCTGTTCTGCCGCCTGGACTACGACGCCGTCGGCCAGGCAAAGCCCCTGCTGGCCGTGACCTGCGGACTGGACAAGCCATTCCGGACCGAACTGTCAGGCGCCGACTACCGGCACGTCAGAGGCCTCGGCGAGGAGTACCTGCGCCGCAACCCGCGCTCGCTGGCCTGATCAGGCCGTCGCTGACTCCGCGCCGGTCATGCGGCGCATCGCCTCCAGCCGCCGGGCCAGGAGGCCAGCGTCCCCCGTGCTCCCCTCAAGGAGCGGCCCGGTGATCCGTTTCCGGTCAGCGGCGTCGAGCGGTTCCAGCACGACACGCATCCCGAGCGCCGCCGCGACCTCGGCGAGCGTGCCAAGCGTCGGGTTGACGTGGCCAGCCGAGAACAACCTGCGCACGGTCGCGGGCTCGGAGTTGATCGCGCGGGCAAGCTCGGCCTTGGACAGCCCGGCCGCCTCTCGTGCCCCATCAAGCTCATTCACGATCCGGTCGATGGTGGCGATCCGGATCGACTGCGCCACATACTCACGCAAGAACTGGGGATCCTTCAGGTCCTGGTCAAGATCGTCCCAGAACACGCTGCGCCCGCCGTCCACCATCGCCCTCCTGTTCCATCGATCTGTAGCAAATATGTTACGCTACACCTGCCGATGCCGCATCTGGGACGGTCCACCCGCAGGCCCGCCACACCCGAAGTCAGGAAGGTACCGCAACCCTGCCGACCGCAGACACCCGAGCATGCAGGCACCCTCCCCTACGCGGCAGATCCGGACGCCGGTCAGGGAGCGCGTTGCCAGCGGCAATTGAGGATGGTCGGTGACCGCAGATGCGGGCAGCCTTGGCAGCCCCATTTGCGTGAGGCGCAGACTGCGTGCTCATCGCCGACGGAGTGGAAGCGGAGCACGCCCGCGGGCGCGCCACGCCAGGATGGACCAGCGGGACAGAGCTGACAGGATCGAGCCGGCGCTGGCGGCTGAGCCGATCGAAAATGCCGAGGCCAGTGAGCCGACTGATCCCACCGACAGGATCGAGCCTGCGGAGCCGATGGACAGGATCGAGCCAGCTGAACCGATCGACAGGATGGATCCGCTCGACCCGATGCTCAGGATGGAGCCTGAGGACCCGGGTGAGTGCGATGAGCCGACGGAGATCCGCATCACGACATTCTGGCAGGCGGAATGGAGCCGCGCATCTCGGACCGAGTGCCGCCACGTCGCCACAT
>JASHTQ010000109.1 GCA_030040475.1 Streptosporangiaceae bacterium | reverse complement strand
TCCGGCACCTGATAGTGCTGGCCGGCGTACCGGAACGGCTCTCCGGTCCAGCTCGCCCTGATGATGTCGATCGCCTCGCTCAGCGCCTGCCGGGCGTCGGCGACGGTGCGGCGCGGGCCGCCCATGCCCGCGATCGCGTCGTGGAACCCGCCGGCGCCCAGGCCGAGCTCGAAGCGGCCGCCGCTGAGCACGTCGATGGTGGCCGCCTGCTTGGCGAGCATCGCGGGCGGGCGCAGCGGCAGGTTGGCCACGTTGGGGAACAGGTGCACGCGGCTGGTGTGCGCGGCCAGCCAGGTGATGTGGGTCAGCGTGTCGACGAAATCCGGGTTGTACGGATGGTCCTGGACCCCGGCGTATTCCAGGCCGGCGGCGTCGGCGATGGCCGCGATGCGCGCGGCGATGGCCAGGCCGCCGGTATTGGGATCCACGTTGAGGCCGAACGCGACCGGGCGTGTCATGGTCCCGACCTTAGCGGGCACTCCGGTGGACCGACCGGGTGAGCCCCGGATTCGCCACCACGCAGGCGCGACCTCCTATGCTGGCCGGGTGCACCTGGGTCTCGTCGCGATCGTGGTCAGCGAGTACGACCCCGCGATCCGGTTCTTCACCGAAGCTCTGGGTTTCGAGCTGGCGGAGGACTCCCCGGCGCTCACCAACGACGGGCGCGTCAAGCGGTGGGTCGTCGTCCGGCCGCCCGGTGCGGCGACCGGCCTGCTGCTGGCGCGAGCCGACGGAGACGACCAGGCCGCGGTCGTCGGGAAGCAGTCAGCGGGCCGGGTCGCCTTCTTCCTGAACGTCGAGAACTTCGACGCCGCCTACGCCCGGATGACGGCCGCGGGCGTGCAGTTTCTCAGTGCCCCGCGAACCGAGCCCTACGGCCGCGTCGCCGTCTTCCGCGACATCGCGGGCAACAAGTGGGACCTCATCGGCCCCGCGCGATAGTCGCGATAGTCGTAATAGTCGTAATAGTCAGGAGAGATCATCGTCGATGACCAGATACGTGATCTGCCCAGACGTCGCCTTCCGGCTGGCCCAGGACCAGGCCGTCATCCGCAAGGACCATCAGCTGCTGGCTCCGGCGCTGCTGCGCTCGCAGCTGCTTTCGCTCCTGTACCAGGCAGTGCAGCGTGGTGAGATGACCAAGAAGGATGCCGGGCTGCGGCTGAACTACGTCCGCGGGCTGCGAGTCCGGCTGCTCGGCGACCGCGTGCTGCAGAACGTCGCGTGGCAGGTCGCCGACCAGCTGGGGTGGCCGGACACGCTGGACGCCGAGTACGTCGCCCTGACCAGGCTCCAGGCCGACGCCCTGATCACCCTCGACCCGCGGCTTGCCGGCGCCGTCACGGACCTGGTGACCGTGGCACCGATCGAGGCGCTGTCCTTACCATGCCGTCGCGCAATAGGTTGGCCGGCCGCACCGCCACCGCGTCAAGACCGGCGTGCTCCCGCAGCATCCGCCGAAGCTCGCCGGGTGACCAGTCCCCGCTCCCGCCGACCGCACTCCAGTGTCGGCGATGCCGGCGGCGGGCCGCACCGCTGGTCAGCGATTCAGGTCGCGGTTGATCGCCCGGGCGATCGACTCGATGGTGGCGATGCCGTAGGACATCGTCGGGTTGTCCTGCGTCAGCACCACGATGCAGTACCCGCCGCCGCGGCCGGTGAAGCAGCCGGTGCTGTGGATCCGCCAGCCATGCGTGGCAAGGGGCAGCCAGCCGTTCTTGACGTGCGCGGTCAGCCCGCGCGGCGCTCCGGCCGTGACGCCCCACCGCTGGGACGGGATGACGCTGGCCATCAGGCCCAGCGCGTAGTCGCGTGACTGTGTATCGAACACCGTGTTCTTGGTGACGAGCAACCGCAGCAGCCGCATCTCGTCGCGAGCGGTGATCTGGGTCAGGCCCCAGTAAGGGCCAGGACCCAGGGACGTCTGGGTCATCCCCGCTACATCGAGGAAGTGCTGCAGGTAGCGCCGCCCCACGTCGGCCCACAGGTCGGAGGCGGCGTCGTTGTCCGATCTGGTGATCATCGCCCTGGCCTCGGCCGCCTCGGCGCTCGTCAGGTACTTGTGCCGGTCTTCGGCCCTGCGCAGCAGCGCGCCGAGGATGGTGACCTTCACCACGCTGGCCGAGTCGAAGCGCTCCGAGGAGTGGAGCCAGCACTGCAGCCCCTCGGCAGGGTCATCGACTCCGAGCGCGACGGCCGACCTCCTGCCGTGCAGCGCCCGTTCGATATCCCGCGATAGCCGGGCCGCGACCGCGGCGTGCGAGGACGACCCGCAGATGGCCGGCGAGGCCGCGACCGCGCCGGCCGAAGAACGCACCGCACCGGCGCTCGCCGAGGGAACCGCCGCGACCGAACCGAGCAGGATCGCCGCGCATCCGAGCAGGCCCGCACCGAGCCGCCCCCGCCTGGGCACCATCGCCTCCCCGTTCAGCCGTAGCGAGCTGCCACCCTCCATGGTGGACGCGCCCGGCCGCGACGTCCAGGACCCGGCCGGCGGGTTAAGGTCGATCCGTGTGCACCGTCGTGATCAGCTTCGCGCCCGAAGAGCCGATGCCGCTGCTGCTGCTCGGCGTCAGGGACGAGTTCGTCGGCCGTGCGTGGCAGCCTCCGGCCAGGCACTGGCCGGGCTCGCCGCTGATCGGCGGCCGCGATGAGCAGGCAGGCGGTACCTGGCTTGCGGTTCACCCGGCCGTGCCGAGGGTCGCCTGCATCCTGAACGCGCGCGGCGAGCCGGCCCCGCCCGCCGTCCGCAGGACCCGCGGCGAGCTCCCGCTCCGCGCCGGCGCCGAGGGGCCAGCCGTGCTGCGCACGATGGGCGCCGAGGCCCTGGCCAGCTACGACCCGTTTCACCTGGTCTGCGCCGACCCGGCCGGCGCGCTCGTGCTGAGCTGGGACGGCGCGACCGCGACCCTCGAGGACCTGTCCCCAGGCACCCACGTCCTGACCAACCCCGGCCACCTCTACCCGCCGCAGGATCAGCAGACCGAGACGACGAAAACGGACGCAACGGCAGCTGAGCGAGAAGCCGAGACGGCGGCCCGCCTCAAGGCCGCCCGCTTCGGCCCGAAGTTCGCCGCCCACCGCCCGTCCGGCGACCCGGCCGCCACAATCGCCGGCGCCTGGGGCGACTGGCTCAAGCTCGCCGTCGGCGACGGCCTGGCAGTCACCGACCCGGACGCGATCATCGTCCGCAGGGAGCTCCCCGACGGCCGCATCTGGGGCAGCACCTCTGTCACCCTGATAGCCCTCGCCACGAAAGCAGGCACGCCAGCCATCCGCTACGACTTCCTGCCCGACCCCGCCGACCCGAACGCCTGGTACCCGGTGCCCGTTCAGCACAGCTAGAAGAACTCGAAGTTCTCCCGCATCTCCCAGTCGCTCACGTCCTGCCCGTCCGCGGGCGGCGCGGCGGCAAGCGCGGCCTCGTACCGGCCGAGTTCAGAAAGATCGGTGCTCACGAGAGTTAATCGTCGATGGCCTGGTACGCCGTCGTCCAGAAGTCGCGGAAAATCGTGCCGGGACGAGACGACTCCCACGCCCGCTGGGTCGGCAGGATCGCGGTCAGGTCCTCGGCCGGGTCGTCCCCCGGCGCGATGCCCGAGCAGGCCTTCACCGAAGGCGCCAGCTGGTCGGTCGTCACCAGCGCGACCGAGGGCCGCGACAGCACGCGCTCGCCGTGCAGGACGCCGCCGGACCGCAGCATCGCGGCGGACGCGGCGTAGTCGTCCACCGTGGCGGCAAGGCCACCCGCGCCAGAGGGGAATGCCGGGGGCAAGGACCACGCGGCGCATCCACTCGTCGGGCGGCGGCGGCAGGGCCGGCCGCGGCATGCCCTGGGCGAGCGCCTCCAGCGCCTCGGAGTCGGCGTCGGCTCGCCGAACACCAGGCCCAGCCCTTTTCGAACCCGCTCACGGCAGGTGCGCCGCGAGCCCGAACTCGTCGAAGATCGTCTTGGTATCCAGGAAGAACGTGAGCCGCCTGAACCGGTCACCGGACGGCTCGTGCACAAGCAGCGCCCAGGCGGAATACCCGCCGGCCGGGTCCGGCTTGTACTGTCCCCACGCCTGGACCCCGTTGACCTGGCCCGCGGGAACCAGCACCGAGCCCTTGCACAGGCTCGGCCCCGGCTCCTGCATGAAGGCGATGATGTCGGCCGCGCCGCGGATCCACATGCCGAACGGCGGCATCGTCATCACCGCGTCCTCGTGCAGCAGCGTGACAAGCTGCTCCAGGTCGTAGCGCTGGAACGCGTCCACGTACCTGGCCAGCAGGTCGGCCTGGTCCGCCCCGACGTCGACCGGGCGCTGCTCCTCGGGCAGCGCCGCCAGCGTCGCCCTGGCCCGCTGCAGCGCGCTGTTCACCGCCGCCACGGTGGTGCCGAGCGTGTCGGCCGCCTCGGCCGCGGGCATCTTCAGCACCTCGCACAGGATCAGCGTCGCCCGCTGCCGCGCGGGCAGGTGCTGCAGCGCGGTGACGAACGCCAGCCTGATCCCCTCGCGCGCGACCGCGATGTCGGCCGGGTCGCCGTGGTCGGGCAGCACCCGGTCGTCGCCGATCGGCGAGATCCAGATGTCCTCGGTCCGCCACGGCCCGAGCAGCGCCTCGACCGGCGGCGAGGCGGGCCCGAGGTCCATCGGCAGCGCCCGGCGCTGCCGGCCGCGCAGCATGTCAACGCAGATGTTGGTGGCGATCCGGTACAGCCACGACCGCAAGGTGGAGCGTCCCTCGAACCCCTCGGCCGCGCGCCAGGCCCGCAGCATCGTCTCCTGCACGGCGTCGTCGGCCTCGAACCCCGAGCCCAGCATGCGGTAGCAGTACCCGGTCAGCTCCCGGCGGTACTCCTCGAGCTTGTCCGGGCTTACCTCGGCTGCTGCGGA
>JASHTQ010000009.1 GCA_030040475.1 Streptosporangiaceae bacterium | reverse complement strand
CGCATCCAGGAGGGCGTGGTGGCCCTCGGCCTGTTCGCCGAGATCTTCTACCGCAACGTGATGGCCTCCGGCGTCGTCCCGCAGATCTCGCTGATCATGGGACCGTGCGCGGGCGGCGCGGTCTACTCCCCCGCGATCACCGACTTCACCCTCATGGTCGAGGGGACGAGCCACATGTTCATCACCGGGCCCGACGTGATCAAGACCGTCACCGGCGAGGACGTGAGCTTCGAGGACCTCGGCGGCGCGACCGCGCACGGGGTCAAGTCCGGCGTCGCCCACTACCAGGCCGCCGACGAGCAGGACTGCATCGACTTCGCCCGCGACCTGCTGTCCTACCTGCCCTCGAACAACCTGGAAGAGCCGCCCCAGCGCGCCGCGGATCAGGTGAACGGCACCGACGAAGAGCTCGACACCGTCATCCCCGACTCCGCCAACCAGCCCTACGACATGCACGAGGTCATCACCCGCGTGCTCGACGACGGGGAGTTCCTCGAGATCCACGCCGGGTTCGCGCCGAACATTGTCGTCGGCTTCGGCCGGGTCGAGGGCTCGCCGGTCGGGGTGGTCGCCAACCAGCCGATGCACTTCGCCGGCTGCCTGGACATCGACGCGTCGGAGAAGGCGGCCCGGTTCGTCCGGACCTGCGACGCGTTCGGCATCCCGATCCTGACCTTCGTCGACGTCCCCGGCTTCCTGCCCGGGGTGAGCCAGGAGTGGCAGGGCATCATCCGCCGCGGCGCCAAGCTCATCTACGCCTACGCCGAGGCCACGGTGCCGAAGGTGACGGTGATCACGAGGAAGGCCTACGGCGGCGCCTACGACGTGATGGGCTCCAAGCACCTCGGCGGCGACGTCAACCTGGCCTGGCCGACCGCGCAGATCGCGGTCATGGGCGCCCAGGGCGCGGTGAACATCCTGTACCGCCGCGAGCTTGCCGCCGCGGACGACCCGGACGCGCTGCGGGCGCGGCGGATCGCCGAGTACGAGGACACCCTGGCCAACCCCTACATCGCGGCCGAACGCGGCTACGTCGACGCGGTCATCCGCCCCGCGGAGACCAGGTCCGCGGTGGCCCGCGCGCTGCGCACCCTGCGCAGCAAGCGCCAGGTCCTGCCGCCCAAGAAGCACGGCAACATTCCGCTGTAGGGTCACGTAATGTAGTCGACTCAATCCATTCTGTCGATAAAAGTCCCACATCTGGCCCACGCACGGGGCCGGCTGGCCTACAGTCAAAGGTGATGACCGAATTCGCCGCCCCGCTTCCCATCCTGGCCCGCTACGCGGTCATGGTGGATGTCGGCTACATCTATGCCGCCGCCGGGGAGCTGCTGTTCGCGTCGAGCTCGCGCCGCGACTTCCGGGTGGACGCGGTGCCGCTGATCCAGGTGATCACCAAGCACGCCGACGAGATCATCCGCGGCGAGCTGCTGCGGGTCTACTGGTACGACGCGGCGCGCGACCGGGTGCCGACGATCGACCAGCGGGTCATCGCGCAGATGGCGTGGGTCAAGCTCCGCCTCGGCAACCTGAACGCCCGCGGCCAGCAGAAGGGCGTGGACGCGCAGATCAGGGCGGACATGGAGGCGCTGGCCCGGCACCGCGCGATCACCGATGCGGTGCTCATCGCGGGCGACGAGGACATGGTGCCCGCGGTGGAGGCCGCGCAGGCCTACGGGGTGCGCGTGCACCTGTGGGGCATCGAGCCGCCGTACGGCACCAACCAGGCCGAACGCCTGGTGTGGGAGTCCGACACGGTCGACGTCCTCGATGCCGGGTTCCTGCGCCCGTACTTCACCAAGAACCCCGTGACGGTGGACCAGGCGAGGTCCGACCCGGCGCTGGCCGGCCTCGGCGCCGCGCCCTCGGTGCCCTCGCCGGCCCAGCTCTTCGGCGAGCGGCACCTGCGGCCCCCGATGGGACCGCCGGGATCGCAAGGCCCCAAGACCGGCGCCCACGCGATCATCCCGGCCGCCGGCGGCGGCACCGGCCCGATGCCCAGGCTCGGCCCCGACCGGATCCGGGTCGAGGAGGCGGGCGAGCACGTCGCGCAGAAGTGGATCCTGACCCGCGGCCGGGACAACATCCGCGACCTGCTGCCCGGCCCGATCCTCCCGCCGGTGATCGACAAGGAGCTGCTTGTCGACGCGGAGAAGGAACTCGGCCTGTCGCTGCGCCCCTACCAGGAGGCCAGGGAATGGCTGCGGGACGCGTTCTGGGAGCGGGTGCACAGGGAATTCGGCATCGGCACCGGCAAGTCCCGTGGCTGACGCCTTTTAAAGATTTTTATCCCGAACGGACAGTGGTGGCACCTCCAGGCAACGACGAGCGTCCCGAGGGGCGGCCGTTCCTGCGCGTCGTGCGCGGCGACCCGACCCCGGAGGAACTCGCCGCGCTGGTCGCCGTCCTGACGGCCCGCTCCGCCGGGGCCGAGGCCGCCGCCCCCGCCCCGCCCCGCTCCGCCTGGTCGGACCGGTCCCGGCAGCTGCGCCGCCCGCTGTCCCCCGGCCCCGGCGCCTGGCGCCGCTCCGCGCTGCCTAGGTGATTTCCCGGACGCGCGCCGAGGCGGCGCCGTGGAACGGCGAGTCGCGGCGGTGCGCGTAGACGAGGACGTTCGTGTCGACGGCGATCAAGGGCGGCTCCCGTAAGGGCCGCCCGCGGCTCTTCCCAGTCGCCGTCGCGGAAGGGCGGCTGGAGTCCGGCCCCGCCCACGCTCGCGTCCGGCAACTCGAGTGTCGCCTATGCTTCATTTTCGTGGTGGTGAGCTGCCACGTTTTTTAATTTCGTGGCACAATAGCGGATGACCACGTAAAGAACTGGATGGAACATGGCTGATGTTGCGGAGCCTGGCGCCTGCCAGGCGTGCGGCCGTCCGCTGCCCTCCCAGCAAGGAAGGGGCCGTCGGCGCCGGTACTGCGATGCGCGATGCCGGGACGCGGCGCGCCGCGAACGAGAGCGGCCCGGATCGGGCAGCCCGGTCGCTGTAAAGGAAAATTTGACACCGATGAACCGTCATGAATATCTTGACGGCATCGATAGCGCATCGGGCACAGGCGATCCCGTGGCCGGCCAGGTCGGCGCGGCGGCGCGCCGGCTGATCGAGGAGTTCGGCCGGGACGGATCGCCGCGCGATGCGGTGGCGGCGGCACGGGAGCTTTCGGCGGCGGCGGACGCGGCGCTGCAGGCGGCCGTGGACCGGGCCCGGGAGGCCGGCCAGAGCTGGAGGGAGATCGGCGATGTTCTCGGCACGAGCAGGCAGGCCGCCTTCCAGCGGTTCGGGCACCCGGTCGACCCGAGGACCGGGGCGCCGATGAGCCGTGAGGTCCAGCCGGGGGCGGCGGACCGGGCAGTCGAGATCCTCGGCTGGCACGACGAGGGCCGCTGGGAGGAGATCATGGCCGTGCTCGACGAGAACATGCGGGCGCACCTCAACCCGGAGATGATGGCCGCCGGCTCGGCGCGGCTCGCCGGGACGTTCGGCCGCCTGGAGCGGATGGGCGAGCCGTTCGCCCACCGAACCGGCGACGACACCATGGTCGAGGTCCCGCTGCATTTCGAGGCCAGCGACCTCAAGGGAATCGTCCGCTTCAACGAGGAAGGCAAGGTCGCGGGGCTGGCCATCCGCCCCGCGAACTGGCCGGAGAGGGAACGGCCATGAGCGTGGTGACGCTGGTCATCGACGCCGTGCTGCTGCTAGGGCTCGTCGGTACGTCCCTCTACGGCGCGACCCATCTCCCGGCCGGGGCGCGGATGCCGACGCACCTCGGGCCGGGCGGCTACGGCAACTGGCAGCCGAAGGCCTTCGCCCTCGTGTCGTATCCCCTGGTCGGCGCGGGGATATTCACTTACCTGGCCGTCACCGCCAAGAGCCACCAGCACAGCGGCAACACCGGCCTGCCCATCGGCCTCACGGTGGCCCTCGCCCTCATCCTGTTCACCCAGATCGGCGCCCTGCGCGCCGCCCTGGGCAGCAGCGGCCGCGAGTAAGATCCGGCTTATGCGATTCGATGAGTCGCAGATTAAGCTTATCCGCGCTCAGATCGCGCTTGAAGGTACCTTGCAGGACCATGCCCATGACGTGCTGATGAGCGCGCTGCCGGGGAGCGTACTCGACGCCGCACCCAAGCCCCCGACCACGCGATCCGGGTCAGCGAGGGCCTCAACCGACGCCTTGCATTGTGATCGACTGCCTGGCCGTCGATGACCTAATTGAGACCGCAAGGCACGTCGTCGGCGTTGGCTAGTCCCCCGACGCGAACGGTACGCCGAGCAGCCAGGTCACGTCTCGGTAGAACTTATCGAACGATGGCGAGTTGGCCCGTGCCATCTTCATGTCAAAGATCGATGTAAGCGACACCTGGTCAACGGTCTCCTTGTAGGGAAAACTCCGGCCCCTCGCCATGGTGAGGAGGCCTTTGCAGTCTCGGGGAGTCTCCGGATCGGTCGGTGCAGGGAACGAGTCGGGGAAGCCGTGCGCACCGGCCAGCGAGGGCGCCGCCGCCAGGAACCATGCTTCGAACTCCCGGTTGGCCAGCACCACAGCTATGCGTCTGTCAGGCCGTGCCTTACGGGCGCGAGCGAGCAACTGCGGGCCAAATTCCGCAGGACAGTCATCATCGGCATCTGCGAGCACGAGGATCCCGCCCTCTGCCACAATCTCGCTCGCCTTGGCGCTGACAGCGTTCTCGATCCCTTGCGCCCTAATCAGCTTCGACCTGGGCATCCGCAAGGGCGGCTTGGGTGTCAGGAGCCGGACTCCCAGTTCCGCGGCGATTCGGTGCAACAGCCTGGGCAGTGCGTGCACCTCGCCGTGACCTTCAACGACGGATGCGATGGTTGTTACTGTCCGCGCGCTGCTCATACCTCTTCCGGGGCCGAATCGGTCGCGGGTGCTGGTCGCGGAGTGAGCTGATTACTGCGCATCAGTTCGCCAAGCGTGAATAGCTTCTTTTCGGTGACCTCACGGCTGGGGTCATCAACTTCGCCAATGATGGTCACGCCATCATGGATAGCTACCGGTCGCACCACTGAGACATCGAGATCGTCACGATCGAGCAAGTCAGCACTCTGGCTAACAGCAACTATCTGCACATGCATGCTCGCCTCAGTGAGCGCGTCGAATAGGACTCCAGCTACGGCGGGATGCAACGCAATCTCGGGTTCCTCAATTCCTATCAGCGGCAACCGGCCGTCCAGAGCTGTTGGCTGGAAAAGCGCGGTCAGAAATGCGGCGGCACGGATAGTGCCGTCCGACATGGACTGGGGTCCGAACTCGGCTTCGTGGCCATCGGCGGCAGTCTTGAGCGCAACCGTCATGTAACCGCCGATTGAATACGGTTCAATTGTGGTTACGTCCTGGACTATTGCACGCATGTAAGCGTCGATACGCCTTTTGTAACCCGGGCTGTCGGTGGCGAGCGCAGTGAGTACGTCGCCAAGATGTTCACCGTGGCGGCCAAGCGGGTCTCGCGGCCTCAATCGTTGGGGCGTACGTAGTGTTTCAACGTTGAAACTGTAAAACTGCATCCTTTGCAAACCATCGTACAATGCCATGAAAGGTGGAGTACCACTAGTTGACAGGAACAGCCGGTCCGGGCTAACGCTGTGACTGCGAGAAAAGCCAGCGGCATCTATCTCTACGTCCCCACGCTTGGCATGAAATTGCGATGTACCGCCATCATGCCGCAGCACGCAATCTTCTCGGCTTACCTCTAGCGAGTCGATCCCTGAAAGCGAAGGGGGCCTGATCTCCAGTTCGTAGTCTGCGTCACCCGGCAGATGCGCCGACGGTTCCCACGGAACTTTTACAGTTACCGCGATGCTAAAGGATTCAGCTGGTTCGGGTATACGCCGCAGAATCTCGCTTAGGCCGCCGCGCTCGTTGACAGCTTCAGTCGGCGTTGTCTTAAGTGCCCTGGCTAGGAAGGCGAGAGCATCCAGAAAGTTGCTCTTTCCTGAACCGTTGGGACCTATTAGGACGGTAAGCGGACCCAAATTGACATCGCAATCGGCGATGCTTTTGTAATTCTTGATGCGGACGCGACTGATGAACGGAACTTGGCGTGTCCCAGAGCCGTCATCATCCGGCATGTCGGTCATCGTCATGTCAGGCGCTCCAGAATCAGCTCACGGACGCGGGAGGCATCGGCCTTACCCTTAGTGGCTCTCAAAACGGCGCCGACCAATGGGCCGACCGCGGCAACCTTGCCTTCGCGGATCTTGGCAGCTACATCAGGGTTAGCCGTGATCGCGTCATCGACGGCCACGGTCAGTTCGCCCTCGTCGCTGACTACGGCGAGCCCTCGAGCTGCAACCACCTGATCGGGATCGCCCTCCCCCGCGAGCACGGCGTCGATCACGTCGCGGGCCAGTCGGTCATTTAGCCTACCCGATGAAACCAACTCGTCGATCCGTCCGACATAAGTCGGAGTAATGATCGTGCTGAGGCTAGTTAGGTCCGTGCCCTGCTCGTTAGCGCGACGGGCAATTTCACCAAGCCACCACTTGTATGCGGCGGCCGGTGACGCGCCGGTAGCGACGGTTTCCGCGACTACATCAAGAGCATCGGCGTTACGGATGGCGTTCATCTCTGTCTGAGGTAGATGCCATTCTTCGTGGAGGCGCTTGAAACGAGCTGAAGGAGTCTCAAAGGTCCATTGCGCCTGCGGCAGGGACGACGGCGTGACGATACTAAGCCGGATCTCCTCGACCCACTCGGCGGACGGGGCGAGCGGCACCAGGTCGGGCTCGGGGAAGTACCGGTAGTCCTGGGCCTCTTCCTTGGACCGGCCGGACGTGGTGCTGCCGGTGTCCTCGTGGAAGTGCCTGGTCTCCTGGATGACCCGGCCGCCCGCGTCGAGCACGGCGGCCTGCCGCTCGATCTCGAACCTGACCGCGCGCTCAACCGACCGCAGCGAGTTGACGTTCTTGGTCTCCGTCCTGGTCCCCCAGCGGCCGGAGCCGCGCGGCGCCAGCGAGGTGTTCACGTCGCAGCGCAGCGAGCCCTCCTCCATCCGCACGTCGGAGACGCCGAGGGCGCGGACCAGGTCGCGCAGTTCGGTGACGTAGGCGCGGGCGACCTCGGGCGCGGCCGCGCCGGTGCCCTCGATCGGCTTGGTCACGATCTCGACCAGCGGGATGCCGGCCCTGTTGTAGTCCACCAGCGAGTAGTCGGCCCCGTGGATCCGGCCGGTAGCCCCGCCGACGTGCAGCGACTTGCCGGTGTCCTCCTCCAGGTGGACCCGCTCGATGCCGACCCGGACGGTCGTCCCCGCCACCTCGACGTCCAGGTAGCCGTCGGTGCACAGCGGCTCGTCGTACTGGGAGATCTGGAAGTTCTTCGGCATGTCCGGGTAGAAGTAGTTCTTCCGCGCGAACCGGCACCAGCTCGCGATCTCGCAGTGCAGCGCGAGGCCGATCCGGATGGTGTACTCGATCGCCATCCGGTTGATGACCGGCAGCGAGCCGGGGAGCCCCAGGCAGACCGGGCACACCTCGGTGTTCGGCTCGGCGCCGAACAAGGTGGTGCAGCCGCAGAACATCTTGGTCCTGGTGCCCAGCTCGACGTGCGTCTCCAGGCCGATGACCGGCTCGTAGCGCTCAAGCGCCTCGTCGTAGGGGACCAGCGTGTCCATCGTCGTCATGAGCTAAGTCCCTTCGCCTCGGCGAGCAGCGGCTGCCCCCACTGGTCGGTGAAGGCCGCCTCGGCTGCGGCGGCCACCCGGTACAGCCGGTCGTCGGCCAGCGTGGGCGCCATTACCTGCAGCCCGACCGGCAGGCCGTCCTCGGGCGCCAGCCCGCACGGCACCGAGATCGCCGCGTTGCCGGCCAGGTCCGAGGGGATCGTGCACAGGTCGGCCAGGTACATCGCCATTGGGTCGTCGGCCCGCTCGCCGATGGGGAACGCCGTGGTCGGCGTGGACGGCGAGACGAGCACGTCGACCTGGCCGAAGGCCGCGTCGAAGTCCCTGATGATCAGCGTGCGCACCTGCTGTGCCTTGCCGTAGTAGGCGTCGTAATAGCCGCTGGACAGGGCGTACGTGCCCAGGATGATGCGCCGCTTCACCTCGGCGCCGAAACCGCGCTCGCGGGTCAGCGCCATCACCTCTTCGGCGTCCCTGACCCCGTCGTCGCCGACCCGCAGCCCGTAGCGCATCGCGTCGAACCGGGCCAGGTTGGACGAACACTCGCTGGGCGCGATCAGGTAGTAGGCGGGCAGGGCGTACTTGAAGTGCGGGCAGGATACCTCGGTGACCTTGGCGCCAAGCGATTCGAGCAGCTCGACCGCCTCGGCGAACCTGGACAGCACGCCCGGCTGGTAGCCCTCCCCGCTCAGCTCGGTGACCACCCCGATCCGCATCCCGCTCACGTCACCCTGCCGCGCCGCCGCCACCACCGGCGGCACCGGGGCGTCGATCGAGGTGGAGTCGCACGGGTCGTGCCCGGACATCGCCTCGTGCAGCAGCGCCGCATCCAGCACGGTCCGGCCGAACGGTCCCGGCGTGTCCAGGCTCGAGGCGAACGCCACCACCCCGTACCTGGACGAGCCGCCGTAGGTCGGCTTGGTCCCGACGATCCCGCAGACGGCGGCGGGCTGCCGGATCGAGCCGCCGGTGTCGGTGCCGATGGCCAGCGGCGCCTCGTAGCCCGCCACCGCGGCGGCGGACCCGCCGGACGAGCCGCCGGGGATCTTGTCCAGGTCCCACGGGTTGCGGCTCGGGCCGAACGCCGAGTTCTCCGTCGAGGAGCCCATCGCGAACTCGTCCATGTTGGTCTTGCCGAGGATGATCGCCCCGGCCCGCTTCAGCCGTGTCGTGATCGTCGCGTCGTACGGCGGATGCCAGCCCTGGAGGATGCGCGAGCCGCAGGTCGTCGGCATGCCGACGGTGGTGAACACGTCCTTGACCGCGACCGGCACCCCGGCCAGCGGCCCGAGCGGCTCGCCGTTGCCGCGCCTGTCGTCGACCTGCGCCGCCTGGGCCAGCGCGCTCTCCGCCGCGACGTGCAAGAAGGCGTGCACGCGGTCGTCGACCGCGGCGATCCGGTCCAGGTGCGCCCGGGTGACCTCGGTGGCGGAGACCTCGCCCGTGGCCAGTGCCGCGGAGAGCTCCGCGGCGGTCATGCGGGTCAGCTCGGTCATGAGTCCTCCCCCAGGATCCGCGGCACCTTGAAGCGCTGCTGCTCTACCGCGGGCGCCTGGTCGAGCGCTTGCGCGGCCGTCAGGCAGCCGGTCGGCTCGTCGTCGCGGAACACGTTGGTCAGGCCGGTCGCGTGCGAGGTCGGCGGGATGCCGTCCGCGGCGACCTCCTGGACCTGCGCGACGGACGTGATGATCTGGTCCAGCTGGGGCGCCAGGTAGTCTAGCTCGGCATCGCTGAGCGCGATCCTGGCCAGCCGGGCCAGGTGCGCGACCTCGTCACGGGTAATGGACATGCACGCGATTCTAGGGGCGCGGCGAGGGCACCCAGTAAGCAATAAAGCCGTCGCCACGGCCGACGCCCGCCCGGGAGAGCGCGCGGTCGGCGCCGGACAACGCCCTTTTACGGCTTGAATGTCCCATTCAAGTAGCTCTATGCGTGGTGGGGACATCCACGCCGTACGGTTGGGACAGGGCGGGGAGGTGGGGTTGGTGGGGCTGGGGTGAGGTGGCAGAGGTCATCGCGCGGCTGATGCCCGGCCGGGGAGGCACAATGGTGCTGTGGCGGAGGTGCTCTGCCCGGTCATGGTGGGGCGGGAAGCGGAACTGGGCGCGCTCGACGACGCGCTTGCCGGCGCGCTGGGTGGCGCCGGGCGGATGGTGTTCGTTACCGGCGAGCCCGGCATCGGCAAATCGCGGCTGGCCAGGGAACTGGTGAGCCGGGCGCGGTCGGCGGGCGCCACGGTGCTATCGGGGCGAGCGGTGCCGAGCGGATCGAGCACGCCCTACCGGCCGCTGGCCGAAGCGCTGCTTGCCGCGCTGCGTGATCGTCGGCCGCGTGATCGTCGGCCCGGTGATCTCCGGCCCGGTGATCTTCGGCCCGGTGATCTCCGGCTGGGCGATCGCCTGATCGGTGAGGACGCGGAGCTGCGCATATGGCTGCCTGCATTGTCGGCCATCCTTCCGGGCGTGACCCGCCTGGCCGGGGCTGACGGGGGCGGCGAGGGCAGGGCTGACGGGACCGGGGCGGGCGGGGCGGGGGCGGTGATCAGGGGAGAGGCGGTGCTGCGGCTGCTGGGGTGGCTGGCGCGGCCTGGCGGGCTGGTGGTCGTGCTCGAGGACCTGCACTGGGCGGATCCCGACACGCTGGCGGTGCTGGAGTACCTGGGCGATAATCTCGGCGGGCTGCCCGTGCTGGTGCTGGCCACCAGCCGCGACGAGCCGGCCACCGAGGCACTCGGGCTGGCCAGGCGGCTGCGGGCCAGGCAGGCGGCCGGGTACCTGGCGCTGGACCGGCTGAACGACCGGCAGGTGACGGCCATGGTCCTGGCCTGCCTGCCGCGGGCGGACCAGGACGTCGTCGCCCGGGTCCGGCGGACCGCCGATGGCGTGCCGTTCCTGGTCGAGGAGGTGCTGGCCTCGCCGGGCGTGCCCGCCTCGTTCCTTGAGACGGTGCGGGCGCGGCTGTCGGCGCTCGACGACGCGCAGCGGCTGGTCCTCGGGGCGGCCGCGGTGCTCGGGCGCCACTTCGACTGGCGGCTGCTCGGCCGCGTCACCGGCCAGCCGCCCGACGTGGTCGCCGCCGCCCTGGAACGGGGGGTCGACCAGATCCTGCTCGAGGTGCAGGACGGGGAATTCCGCTTCAGGCACGCGCTGACCAGGGAGGCCGTGGCGGCGACGGTGCTACCGCCGCGGCGCGCGGCGCTGGCCGCGAGCGCACTTGCCGCGCTGGAAGACGCCCATCCGGGCTTGCCGGCACCGCACCGCGACGCCGCCGCCGATCTCGCGGTTCAGGCAGGCGACCCGCAGCGGGCGGGCGTCCTGCTCTGCGCATCGGGCCGGGAATCGCTGCGCCGCGGGGCGCTGGCCACGGCGGTGGAAACGCTGAGCCGCGCCGCAGGTCTCCTCGGCCACGCCGCCCGGCGCGACGAGGCGGAGGAGGCGCTGGTGGAGGCACTCGCGCTGGCCGGGCGGATCGAGGAGGCGATGACCGTCGGCACCAGGCTGACGGCGCGCCTGGGGGACGATCCGGCGACGGCGCGGCGTCGCGGCCAGATTCATATCTGGCTGGCGCATGCCGCGGTCGCGGCGACCAGGTGGCCGACGGCCCGTGCCCAGCTGGACCAGGCGACCAGCCTGCTGGCGGGCTCGGACAACGGGGACATGCTGGCCGAGGTCATGGTGCTCCAGGCCGAGGTGGCCATGGCCGCGGACGAGCTTGGGCAGGCCCGCGCGCTCGCCGACAGCGTGCTGCGCATGACGGAGGGCGAGACGCGCGGCATGACGGAGGGCGAGGCGCGCGGCATGACGGGGGACGAGGCGCGCGGCGGGGTGCGGTGCCACGCGCTGGAGATCGTCGGGCGCAGCGAGCGGCCGCGGGACCTCGCGGCGGCCCAGGATGCCTTCGAGCGCGCGCTGGCCATCGCCGAGGCGCACGGGCTCCCGTTCTGGCGGCTGCGAGCGCTGCATGAGCTCGGCACGATCGAGTTGTACCGCTGCAGCGGGACGGACCGGCTCAGCCAGGCCCGCCAGCAGGCCGAGGAACTCGGCGCGATGAGCACCGCGGCCGTCCTTGACCTGCAGCTGGCCGCCGCCGCCGACGGCCGGTTCGACCTGGACGAGCTGGCCAGGTACGCGCGCGACTCGCGGTCGATCAGCGAGCGGCTCGGGCTGGCGGAGGTGCGGGCCAAGGCGCTTGTCTTCCTGGTGGAGAGCTGCGCGCTGCGCGGGGACGGTGAGGGGACCGAGCGGTACGCGGCGCAGGTGCTGGCGGCGGCGGGCCGCGACCGGATGGACGAGGCGTTCGTGTGGGGCGCGGGCCGGGGGATGCTCGCGCTGCTCCGGAACGACCAGGCAGCAGCGATCCGCGCCTTCGACCGGAGCGCGGCGATCCTGCGCGAGTGTCCGCACGCCGAGCCGGCCAACTATCGCGGCGTGTGGCTGGTCGTGCTCGCGGCCACCGGGGACGGGCGGGCCGCCGGGGAACTCGCGGCGGCGTACGAGTCGGGGCTCGTCGCGGCCTTCGCCAACCGCGGCCTGGCCCGCTACGCCGAGGCGATCCTGGCCGGCCGGGCCGGGGACGCCGGCCGGGCCGCGGGGCTGGCCGAGGCCGCGGAACGCGAGCTGGCCGGCTTTCCCGTGTGGGCCGACCTGGCCCGGATGTACGCCGCGGAGGCCGCGCTTGCCGACGGGTGGGGCGACCCGCGGCGGTGGCTGCAGATGGCCAGGCAGGCGTTCGCCGCCCGCGGGCTCGACCGGCTGGCATGGCGGTGCGAGGCGCACCTTGGCGGCGCGGTCCCGCCGGCCTGGGCGAGCCTGGGGGTGACCGCGCGGGAGTCCGACGTGCTCAGGCTGGTGGGCGAGGGCCTGGCGAACAAGCAGATCGCGGTCCGGCTGTACCTGTCGCCCCGGACCGTCGAGAAGCACGTCGAGAGCCTGCTGCGCAAGACCGGCGCCCGGTCAAGGACCCAGCTGGTGGCCCTGCTGGCGGCCGGGGCCGGCCCGGCCGGCGAGTCGCCGCGCGGCGAGCCGTCCCCGGCGGCTACGTAGCGGGCGCGCGGCGCCGATTACGTGTTCTCACCGATGCCGGCGGACGGCCCGGCCGCGCACGATTCCGGTAGGCACCCCGGCTACCTCCAGGAGGAGACATGACCCTCGCCCACCGCAACCTCGACACTCCCGACACCAAGCGCGGCTTCACGCACGGCGACATGCACGTGGTCACGCTGGCGGGCACGACCTTCGTGCGGGCCACCTTCGGGCCGGGCTGGCGCTGGTCCGCCGACGTCAAGCCGAACGCGGGAACCGACTCGTGCCAGGTCGCGCACAACAGCTACGTCGTCTCCGGGCGGTTCGCCGTGCGGATGGACGACGGCACCCAGGCGGAGTTCGGGCCGGGCGACGCGGCGGTGATCGGCCCCGGTCACGACGCGTGGGTGGTCGGCGAGGAGGACTGCGTGCTGATCGACGTCGTGCCCGCCGGATCGGCGCTGGTCGGCGACGCTCAGGTCCGGATGGTCACCTGCCACCCGTGCGGTGTCGAGTTCCGCGCCCGCCGCACCGAACAGGTCGACGAACTGGTCGCCGCCGTCCAGCAGCACGCCAGTGGGTCGCACGGCCACGACGTGCCCCGCGAGCACATCCTGGCCGAGCTCGTCACCCTCTGACGGCGTCCGGGCCGTCGGCGAGCAGGACGTGGAAGGCGTGCTCGTCGAGGACCGGGATGCCCAGCTCGACGGCCTTGTCGTGCTTGGAGCCCGCGTTCTCGCCCGCCACCACGAAGTCGGTCTTCTTCGACACCGAGGAGGTGACCTTGCCGCCGGCCGCGCGGACCGCCTCGCCGGCCTCCTCCCTGCTGAAGGAGGGCAGCGTGCCCGTGATCACCACGGTCACGCCCGCGAGCAGCCGGGCCGCGGCCCGGTTCGGGTCGAAGTCAGGGTCCTCCAGGCGGACCCCGGCGTCGCGCCACTTGGCCACGATCGCGCGATGCCAGTCCTCGGCGAACCAGTCGCGCAGCGACGCGGCGATCGTCGGCCCCACCCCGTCGACCGCGGCCAGCGCGTCCACGCTGGCCGCCTCGATCGCGTCCAGCGACCCGAACTCCGAAGCCAGCGCGCGGGCCGCGGTCGGGCCCACGTGCCTGATCGACAGCGCCACCAGGATCCGCCACAGCGGCCTGGTCCGCGCGTCGGCCAGGTTGCCGAGCAGCCGGGCCGCGTTGGCGCTCAGCGTGCCCTGTTTGACGACGAAGAACGGGCAGGTCAGCAGCCTCTCCTCGGTCAGCGAGAACAGGTCGCCCTCGTCGGTGACCAGGCCGCAGTCAAGCAGCGCGCCGACCGCCTCGTAGCCGAGCACCTCGATGTCGAACGCGCCGCGCCCGGCCAGGTGGAACAGCCGCTCGCGAAGCTGGGCCGGGCAGGAGCGGGTGTTCGGGCAGCGCCAGTCGACCTCGCCCTCCTCCTTGGCCAGCCTGGTCCGGCACGAGGGACAGGTTTCCGGGAACTCGTACTCCCGTTCCGCGCCGGTGCGCAGGTCGGCGACCGGCCCGAGCACCTCGGGGATCACGTCGCCCGCCTTGCGCAGGATCACCATGTCGCCGATCAGCACGCCCTTGCGCTTGATCTCGTCGGCGTTGTGCAAGGTGGCGTTCACCACCGTCGACCCGGCGACCTTGACCGGTTCCATCACCGCGAACGGGGTGACCCGGCCGGTCCGCCCGACGTTCACCCTGATGTCGAGCAGCCTGGTGGTGACCTCCTCCGGCGGGTACTTGTACGCGATGGCCCAGCGTGGCGCGCGGCTGGTCGAGCCGAGCGCGCGCTGCGTCTGGATCTGGTCGATCTTCACCACCACGCCGTCGATCTCGTACGGCGGGTCGTGCCTGTGCTCGGCGTAGTAGGCGATGTACTCGCGCACCCCGGCCATGTCGGGCACGACCTTGTACAGCCGGCTGACCGGCAGGCCCCACCCGCTCAGCCGCTGATACCAGCCGGACTGGGAGTCGGGCGCGCCCTCGAGGTGCCCCTCCTCCCCCGGCCCGGCGGCGGTGCCGCTGATGTCGGCCTCGGTCCCTCCCTCGACCCTTCCGATGCCGTGGATGATGGCGTCAAGCGCCCGGGAGGCGGTGATCCTCGGGTCCTTCTGCCGCAGCGAGCCGGCGGCGGAGTTGCGCGGGTTGGCGAACGCCGGCTTGCCCGCGTCGAGCAGCGCGGAGTTCAGCTTCTCGAACGCGGCGACCGGCAGGAACACCTCTCCCCTCACCTCGAGCACCGCCGGGTACCCCGGGCCCTTCAGCCGCGCCGGGATGGAGGAGATCGTCCGGATGTTCGGCGTGACGTCCTCGCCGGTCCGGCCGTCGCCCCTGGTGGCCGCCCTGACCAGCGCGCCGTCGCGGTACACCAGGTCGATCGCCAGCCCGTCGATCTTCAGCTCGCACAGGTACGGGCCGGTGCCGCCGAGCCGCGCGGCCCGGTCCGCCCAGCCGCCCAGGTCCTCGTCGGTGAACACGTTGTCCAGGCTGAGCAGCCGCTCCAGGTGCTCGACCGGGGTGAACAGCGTGGAGACCGTGCCGTGCACGGTCTGGGTCGGCGAGTCGGGCGTGCGCAGGTCCGGGTACTGCTCCTCGAGCGCGCGCAGCTCGCGCATCTTGGTGTCGTACTCGATGTCGGAGATCGTCGGGGAGTCAAGCACGTAGTACCGGTGGTCGGCCTCGGTGATCTCCAGGCTCAGGTCCGCGTGCCGCTTCCGCGGGCCGGCCGGCGCGGCCTCCGGCGCCTCGATGTCGCTCTCGCTCATCCGGTCTCGCCCCCTATTTCCTCGATCAATTCCGCGAGCATGCTCCCGGCCTCGCGGCACCGGGCCAGCGCCGTGCGGGCCCCGGCCGGGCTCGCGCCCGCCAGCCCGCAGGCGGGCGTGACCACCGCCTGCTCCGGGAGCGTCGCCAGCGGCAGCCCCAGCCGCTGCCAGAGCCTGATGACCCGCTCCGCGGTCTGGCGGGCCTCGTCGCTGCCGTCGCCGGGGTTGCTCCCGGCCCCCCGGCCCGAGCCGGCCTGACCCGGTGCCCGGGAACCACCTACCGTTCGGTATGAATCAAGGCCCGGGCCGGCCCGGAGCGGTACCGTTTGCACCGCGCCGGCCAGTATCCCCATCCCGGCCTCGGCGGACTCGGCGACCCCGTCCTCTTCGCCGCGCCGTAGCTGGCCGAGGTCGAAGGAGACCGCGTCCGCGCCTGCCGCCCTGATTATCCCGAACGGGACCGTGGTGGCGCAGCAGTGCACGACCGTGTACCCGGGTGCGGCGCCCAGGACCTGGCCGAGTCGTTCCTGGACCGTGTCGTCCTCGATGGCGGCCAGCCGCGACAGGCCGCTCGCGGTCGGCACCGCCCCCGCCGTCACCGACGGCAGCGCGGGCTCGTCGAACTGGACGACGAGCCGTGCCCCCGGCACCCGCTTGGCGACCTCGGCCACGTGCGCGGCGGCGGCCTCGGCGAGCGAGGCGGTGAGGTCGGCCACCGCGCCGGGATCGGACAGGGCCACGTTCATCGTGCGGGTGAGCTCCAGCGTGGCGGCCAGCGTCCACGGGCCGCAGAGCTGGATCTTGACCGGGCCGCGGTAGCCCTGCAGGACCTCCTCGAGCACGTCGAGGTCGGCGGAGAGCATGGACCTGGCGCGGGCCAGGTCCCGGCCGGGGCGTTCGGCCAAGCGCCAGCCGCGCGGCGTGACCTCGGCCGGCATGTCGACGAGCAGCCCGGCGGTGCGCCCGGTCAGGTCCGCGCCGGGACCGCGGTCGGGCAACTCGGGTAGGTAGGGGAAGTCGGGCAGTTCGCCGGCGACGACCCGCATCGCCTCGCCCGGATCCGTCCCGGGCATCGACCCGATGCCGGTGGCGCTGCCCGGCGCCCACGGGTACTGCGGTCCGTTCTGGTCAGCACGCACACGTCGAGCTTAGATGTGCTGGCGCCAGGTCAGGGCTCGCGGGCGACGTGTCGGCGCGGCAGCGTGCCCGCGGACGGGATCAGTCGCGGTCCGCGTCCCGCCGGCGCTCGCCGGCCAGGTGGCGGGCGTACCTCTCCAGCCGCTCCAGGCGGCCGGGCGCGTGCCATGCCGGGACGTATTCCCAGTGGCCGCGTCCGGCCAGCACGATGGCCGCGCCGATCACCCCGACCAGGAACCCGGCCAGGAACACGATGATCCCCGTCAGGACTACGGCACCGGCCATGGCGGCCTCCAGGGCTTGCGTTCTACCGGTCCCTGTTCCCCGATCTGGCCCCGCACAACCACGCGAGCCGCCGTCGCTCAGCGGCCGCCGCGTGCGTGCCGCCAGGGAGGTTCGTCCGGCCCGTGGTCGTCTGGACCTTTATCGGGCAGGTACGGCCACCTCTCCTGGGGCGGCACGACCGGGCTCTCGCGACGAACCGCCGCGTCCGCGCGGCGGGCGGAAGAGGCGATCACCACGACCACGCCGACGGCGATCCCGACGAGGAAGACGACGAACAGGACAAGCGCTAGCACGCCTGCCGTGCTCATCGCCGCACGCCCCCGGCGTCCCGCGGAGTGATGTCGCGCATCCCGACGCCGTTGAGCCGGCGGGCTCCCCTGGCGATCACATCGGGCGGCTGCCCGGTCAGCGTGCCCAGCCGGTCCTCTCTGCGCGAAGCCATCGAGACCATCGCGATGACTCCGATGATGACCCCGCTGGCGAACACGAGAGCCATTCCGATTGCCACTGCTACCATGATGCGGTCCATGCCGGCCTCCGCACCTCCGCCGACGGTGCAGGCACCGCCGGGTCCCGCCGTCTTCGACCCGGGGAGAGACTCCGCGGGCTCGCTAGCGAGCCAGTGATTGACTTCCTAGCTGGTCATATCATCCCGCCCGCCGGGCTGGGGCGAACCGTTGGTCCGGTCGGACTGGTATGACATGTTCTTCTGTGACCAAGCAGGTGAATGGCTAGAATCTGACTGATTGTCCTAGTCATCCCAATGTTTGGTACGTATCCGGTCGATACCCGTACGTCCCGGGCGCCAAACTGATCGACGTGCCGTTTATTCCGACGGCGGGGATGATTCCAGCTGATGGCGCGAGCCCAGTTGTTGGGATGGCTGGCACAGACCTGCCCGGCCGAGGCCGCCGCGCGGGGGCGGGCTGCCCGGCGCGCGCCGCGCCGCGCCCGCGGCAACCCTGGCGGGGCCGGTTCCAGGCAACCCTGGCGGGGCCGGTTCCGGGCAACCCTGGCGGGGCCGGTTCGAGGACGCGGCAACCCGGAGATGCGGGGGCTAGCCGGTCATTAGCACGGGTAATCCTGGAGCCCCAACTGCCCCGGCGAGCCGGGGCTCCAGGTCCGCTGTTGCCAACAGCTCGCTAGTGAACCAGCTGACCCACTGGCCGCAGGAATTCCTGGTCCAGGTCCCTGCGGCGGACGCCGGTCAGCCCGCGAGCGCTCCTGGAAAGCCGGTCGGGCGCGTCAACGGCCAGCGTGTAGCGACGGTCTTCGCGGCGGATGGCGATCGCAACGACGGCGATCACCCCCAGCACCACTCCCGCGAGGAAGACGGCGACTGCGATTGGGACTACGACACCGGCCATGATGGGCCCCCAGTCCTTCCATCCCGCGGAGTTCCTTCCGCGGGTCCTGCTTCATCGATCGCGGTCCGGCGAGGTGCCCTCGCCGACCTGTGGGTCGTGGGCCGCGATGTCCTCGTCTGCCCACGATCTGTACGTACTGTCCGGTTAGCCTGGGCGAACCCGACTGTAAGACTCGGCAGCATCATCCGGCAGGTTCTGGTGCATCCAAGCAGTAGGACTGCTAGGATTGCGCCTATGCTTCCTGCCATCCAAGCCATCCCAACCTCTGGAACCTCTGGTAGCGTGTTACCACGCGGAAGTTGGGTATAAACCAGTCAAGACCAAATATTCTGCTCAGGCAGATGGCTTGGGTGATCCGGACAAGTAGGATCAGCCCGATCGGAACGCGCTAGCTCCAGGGAGGAGAGCCGATGGCGAATCCTATGTACCGGCAAATCGCCGAAGACCTGCGCGAGCAGATCGAGTCCGGCGCGCTCGAGCCCGGCCAGCAGCTGCCGACCGAGTTTGAGCTGCGGGAGCGCTACAACGCCTCGCGGAACACTGTGCGCGACGCGATCAAGTGGCTCACCAACCTCGGCCAGGTCGAGACGAAGCCAGGCCAGGGCACTTTCGTCGTCCAGCTGATCGACCCGTTCGTCACCACGCTGACCGGCGATCCGGAGACCGGATGGGGCGGCGATGAGGGCGCGGTCTATCTGTCAGACGTGGAGAAGAGGAACAGGAAGCCGACGTCCAGCCCCCTCCAGGTCGAGATCCAGGAGGCCTCGGCGGAAATCGCCGCCGCGCTTGGCATTGCCGAGGGCGCAGAAGTCATCAGCCGTCACGAGCGGCGCTTCATAGATGGCACTCCCTGGTCGATGCAGACCTCGTTCTACCCGATGGACTTCGCTGACCGCGGAGCGGAGCGGCTCAGGAGAGCCAGGAACATCGAGGAAGGAACCGTGGAGTACCTGGCCGGCACACTCCACATCCGCCAGGCGGGTTACCGCGACAGGATTAACGTACGCGCGCCGAACGCTAACGAGGCCGACTTCTTTCGGCTGCCCGCGGACGGCCGCGTTCCGATGTACGAGATAACCAGAATGGCCTACGATGGTAATGGACAGCCTATGCGGCTTACCGTAACCGTCTACCCATCGGATCGGAATCAATTTCTCCTCGATGTCGGAAAAGTACCGCCGCTTGCGGACTCCGAGATCTCAGCGAGACATACCAAATAAGCAGGTCTTGCCCAACGAGAATCTTGTCGCGGTGTGGTGGTCACGGCGGGCGTCAGGTTTGGCCGGATATCACATCTTTATACGACAAGATTTCCGGCCCGCAAGCAGGAAACCGCTTCATAAAGGCTCCGGCCGGACCCCGACACGCTGGGGTGGCGGCCGGATAGGGCCAGTTTGGCCTTATGGCGCGGGGAAGACCCTCCGGGCCTGGTAGTTGAGTTGGCAACAGCCGAGAGACACTCCTGAGGAGTGACTATTAAGAAAGGGGGCGAGCGCTATGGCGAAGCTGCATGCGCGTCCCTCGAACCAGTACCGCTACGAGCACTACGACCCCTGGTTCTAGCCGGGCATCGAGGTGCGCAAGCCGTCGGCGTTGGCTGGTATATGCAGCGCCGGCGGCCCCAGGCCGAAGCGGTTCGGCCGCCTCGCGTGAGCCTCGGAGTGCCCGATTTGGCAGGCGAGGCACATGGTCACAGAGGTGGCCGTGAAACACGTTGTCAAATATGAGCGCTGCATGGCAGGAAGAAGGAGGCCAACCGGGACAGACTCGTTACTTTCGTCCGGTAAAGATGTCACCTGATCGGAGCCTGGAAACGCCAACGCACTGGCATCGCCCGATGCGCAAGCCGGGTATCGTTTAGCCAGGTCAGCGGCGCACTAAGGCTCAGCTCTCTCAAATGAGACAGCGATCGGGCTTCTGGTTTCGTGCGGTCAGAGGTACCGCATGCGCCGGGTACGGGTGACTATGTATCGGTGGAAAGCTATCCGTTTGTCCTAAGCCTTGCCGTGCCGGGCGATTTCGACAAAGTGGCAGGCCTTGTCCGGGAGGCTGCCACCTGGCTGCGAGATAAGGGCATCGATCAGTGGCGGAAACCCTGGCCTGATCGAGCAAGACATCGAGAGCGCATCCTAAACGACCTGGTCAAAGGCAAGACATGGCTGGTGCGAGACGACAACGCGATCGCCGCAACTATCACCATCGACACCGATGGACCGCTGGATGCGCACGAACGTCCCGTCTGGCCGCCAGACGGGAGCCATAAGCCGGCTCTGTACGTACGGCGGGTCATCGTCGCCAGGCGCTACGCCCGACTGGGGCTGGGCGCCGCGCTTCTGGACTGGGCGGCCGAAGTGGCGGAAAGAGACCACGCGGCCGAACTGATCCGCATCGATGTTCGGACAACCAACGAGAAGCTGCATGATTATTACCGCGGCCAGCACTTTATCCGCTGCGCTGATCCGGAGGGGCTTGGGGACTACCCGTCCCAGGCGCTTTTCGAGCGCAGGGTGGACGCGCCGAGGTCCGATTTCGGCAAATTGTTCATAACAGAAGAAGGCCAGGACACGCGGAAGTTACCGCACCGAGGTCACCGTCCGGCCTAAGATAACCCGGTAGCAATCTGCGGGTGCCGTACGGCGTGCTCTATCATGTCCGGCCCGGCCCGGCAGGTCGCTCTTCCCTCGTTTAGGACGGCTCGCCATGGCGCAACGTTTCCGTTGGACAGCGTTCGACGTTACCAGCTTTCTGCCTCAGGACTGGCGCGACCAAATTCAGGCGACCGCGGGCGACGCCGATTTTCACGATTATCCGCGTACGCCGGTTTTGTCCAGGGAAGCGGCGCAGGTTGAGTACGTAACCCGCGGCCGGGTGCAGGCCGACAAGGTCCAGCAGCGGCTGCCCTGGCTTTACAAGCTCTACCGCGGTGACTTCATCGAACTTGCCGGCCAGGCCAGGGGCGAAACGATCAGCGCCGCCTTCGACGACCGGTACGGCATCGTCCTGAACGTGCAGCAGGGCAACACGATGCGGTTCGAATGTCACGTTGATTCGAATCCGGTCACCGGCCTTCTCTTCTTCACCGATCACCCGGCAGGAGGCGGCGAACTCGTCGTCGGGCACAATCCGGATGCCGTCGGCATCGAGGCCCTGGAGAGCGACGGATCGGTCATCCGGCCCCAGGCCGGCCAGTTGATCTTCTTCGACGGAAAGACCTATCCGCACTACGCGCGCACCCTGAAGTCCGAGCATGACGTGCGGGTCGTCGCGGTGATGAACTTCTACACCGATTCGTGTCCCGAATCGACTCGCCCCTCGGAGCTGAACCGTCACCTCTTCGGCGAGGATTAGCGGTTGGAGGTCGGCGGGTCGCGGTTGGAGGTCGGCGGGTCGCGGGGCTGGTCAGGCGGGCGCGCCCAGGCGGTCGGCGGCACTCCGGGAGGTGGCGCCGATGGTCGCGCTGCCGAGGACCGCGTCGCCGTCGTAAAGGACGGCCGCCTGGCCCCTGGCCACGCCGCGGGCCGGGCGGTGCAGGCGGATGCGCAGCATCTCCCCGTCCAGGTGCACCGTGCAGGCGTGCGGTTCGCCGTGCGCCCTGAGCTGGACTAGGCAGTCGAGCGGCTGGGTCGGCGGCTGGCAGCCGGTCCAGACCGGCCGGGACGCGGCGATCTCGGTGACGTCGAGTTCGTCGGCGGTTCCCACCGTTACCGTCTTGGTCACCGGCTCGATGTCCAGGACGTAGCGGGGGCGCCCGTCGGCGGCGGGGGTGTCCACCCGCAGGCCGCGGCGCTGGCCGACGGTGAAGGCGTAGGCGCCGTCGTGCTCGCCGAGCACGGCGCCGGCGGAATCGACGATCCGGCCGGGGGCCGCGCCCAGGTGGCGGGCCAGGAAGGCCTTCGTATCGCCGTCGGCGATGAAGCAGACGTCGTGGCTGTCCGGCTTGGCGGCGACCGCCAGGCCGCGGCGGGCCGCCTCGGCGCGGACCTCGGTCTTGGGCGTGTCGCCGAGCGGGAACATGGAGTGCGCGAGCTGGTCGGCGGTGAGCACGGCCAGGACGTAGGACTGGTCCTTGGCCGGGTCCGCGGCCCGGTGCAGGGTGCCGTCCACGATCCGGGCGTAGTGGCCGGTGCACACGGCGTCGAAGCCGAGCGCGAGCGCGCGGTCCAGCACCGCCGCGAACTTGATCTTCTCGTTGCAGCGCAGGCACGGGTTCGGGGTGCGGCCCGCCGCGTACTCCGCGACGAAGTCCTCGACGACGTCCCGGTGGAAGCGCTCGGCCATGTCCCACACGTAGAACGGGATGCCGATCACGTCGGCGGCCCGGCGGGCGTCCCTTGCGTCCTCAAGCGTGCAGCACCCACGCGCCCCGGTCCGGTAGGACCTCGGGTTCGCGGACAGCGCCAGGTGGACGCCGGTCACCTCGTGACCCGCGTCCACCGCACGAGCCGCCGCCGTCGCCGAGTCCACCCCGCCCGACATCGCCGCGAG
>JASHTQ010000108.1 GCA_030040475.1 Streptosporangiaceae bacterium | reverse complement strand
TCCGCGCTCGCGCCGGACGTCGAGGCGATCTTCGTGCACGGCACCAACCGGGAGGCCGACCGGGCCGGCCGGAGCGGCTTCCGGAGGCGCACCGGACATCGTGCAGATCGCGCACGGCGCCCCGGGCGGCCGGGCGGCCGCCGAGGACAACGACGGCCAGGAGCGCTGCGAGATGTGCCGCGAGGTGCTCACCGACCGGCACGGGCACGTCGTGGACATGGAGAAGCGGTCGCTGGCCTGCACCTGCCGGGCGTGCTACCTGCTCTTCACCCACGAGGGGGCTGCGGGCGGCCGGTTCCGGGCCGTGCCTGACCATGTAGTCCACGACCCGGACCACCCGTTGACCGACGAGGACTGGAACGAGCTGCAGATCCCGGTCACGATGGCGTTCTTCTTCTTCAACTCCGCGCTGGACCGGGTGGTGGCCGGCTACCCGAGCCCGGGTGGCACGACCGAGTGCGAGCTCGACCTCGCGGCGTGGGACCGGCTCGCCGCCGCCTACCCGCTGCTCGCCGCGCTCGCGCCGGACGTGGAGGCGATCTTCGTGCGCGGTGCTGACCGCGGGGCCGACCGCGGTGCCGACCGCGGGGCTGACCTGGGCGCCCACCACGGTGTCGGCCAGGGGGCCGACCGGGGGCGCGAGGTGTTCCTGATCCCGATCGACATGTGCTACTCGCTGGTCGGCGAGCTGCGGCTGCGCTGGCAGGGCTTCGACGGCGGCGCCGAGGTCCGCGAGTCGCTGGCCGCCTTCCTCGACGACCTGCGCCGGCGCGCCGTACCGCTGAACCGGGAGCACTGAGATGGCAGACCTGATCTTCGGCTGTACCGGCGCGACCGCGGAGCGGTACGCGGCCACCCCCACGCTGACGTTCGCGCTGACGATCACCGAACGATCCGGCGCGCGCGTGCACGCGATCGCGCTGCGCTGCCAGATCCGCATCGAGCCGCACCGCCGCAGGTACTCAGCGGACGAGGCACGGCGGCTGCACGACCTGTTCGGTGACCCGTCGCGGTGGGCCGACACGGTCAAGCCGATCCAGCTCGCGACGGTGACCGCGATGGTGCCGTCGTTCAGCGACGTGACCGAGGTCGACCTGCCGGTGCCGTGCACCTACGACCTCGAGGTGGCCTCCGCCCGGTACCTCCAGGGCCTTGACGACGGAACGATCCCGCTGCTCCTGCTGTTCAGCGGCACCGTGTTCGTCGCGCATGGCGAGGGCTTCTCGGTCGAGCTCGTGCCGTGGAGCGCCGAGGCGTCCTACCGGCTGCCGGTGAGCGTCTGGAAGGACCTCGTGGACGCCCACTTCCCCGGCAGCGCCTGGCTGCGGTGCAGCCGCGGCACGCTGGACGCGCTGGCCGACTTCAAGGCCGAGCGCGCGCTGCCTACCTGGGACGCCACGTTCGAGGTCCTGCTCGCCGAGGCCGCCGAGAACGCGCAGGGCCGCCCCGGTCTCGAAGCCGACGCAGAGCCGGCCGGATCCGGGGACCCGGCGGGTCCGGAGACGAGCGTGCCCGAGGCGAGGCAGCCGTGAACCTCGACCCGGTGCGCCGCATCGCCGATGCGGTCCTGTACGAGGGGTACATCCTGTATCCGTACCGCGCGTCGGCGCAGAAGAACCGCAGCCGCTGGCAGTTCGGCGTGGTGATGGCGCCGGGGTACGCGGCGGCCGACCCGTCGGAGAGCGCCGTCACCCAGACCGAGTGCGTGCTCGAGCACTCCGGCCAGCCGAGCCTGCAGATCGTGCTGCGCTTCCTGCAGGTCCAGCGGCGCAGCACCGCGGACGGCACGGAACCGGCCTGGGACGAGGCGGTGGAAGCCGAGGTCTCGGCCGAGGTCCCCGCGCTGCTCGGCGCGGGAGGCGAGGGCTGGGTCAGGGAGTTCGCCATACCGGGCGGCGAGGACCGCGAGGGCGACGTGATCCGCCGCAGGCAGCCGCTGGCCGGCGCCGTGTCGGTGCGTACCAGCCCGGTGCCTGGCCCGTGGCGGGCGGTGCGGCTGACGATCCGGGTGGAGAACAGGACGCCGGCCGGGGCCGCCACGCCAGGAAGCCGGGATGAGGCCCTGCCGACGGCGCTGGTGGCGGCGCACCTGATTGTCGGCGCCGACGGCGGCGAGTTCATCTCGATGACCGATCCGCCGGAGTGGGCCAAGCCCGCGGTGGACTCGTGCCAGAACATCGGCGCCTGGCCGGTGCTCGCCGACCCGGACCCTGCAGGCCGACCCGGGCGGCGAGTCATCCTGTCCGCGCCGATCATCCTGTACGACAACCCCGAACTCGCCCCGGAAAGCCCCGGCGAGCTCTACGACGGAACCGAGATCGACGAGATCCTCACCCTGCGCACGCTGGCGCTGTCGGACGCCGAGAAGGCCGAGGCAAGGGCCACCGACCCGAGGGCCGCCGCGCTGATCGACCGCGTCGAGTCGCTCTCGCTGGACGCGCAGGGCATGCAGCGCCTGCACGGCACCATCCGCGGCCTGCGCCCGGCGGCGTCCGCCGACCCCGGGCCGCGCGAGCCCGCCGCACAGCACCCGGTGGACTTCGACCCGGCCGTCCCCTGGTGGGACCCGGAGGCGGACGCGTCCGTGTCGCCCGACACCGACTCGGTGACGATCGCCGGCCAGCAGGTCGCCCGCGGCAGCCTGGTGCGGTTGCGCCCCGGCGCCCGCCGCGCCGACGCCCAGGACATGTTCCTCATCGGCCGGACCGCCGAGGTCCAGGCGGTGCTGACCGACGTCGAGGACAAGCCGTACCTGGCTGTCTGTCTGATCGACAACCCGGACCCGGAGCTCAGCATCGCGCACGGAAGGTTCCTGTACTTCATGCCCGACGAGGTAGAACCGTGCGAGGCGGCGCCATGAGCGGCCGGGGGCGGACGCTGGTGGCCGGCGTCGGCAACGTGTTCCTGCGCGACGACGCCTTCGGCGTCGAGGTCGTCCGGCTGCTCGCCGAGCAGCCGGTGCCCGAAGGGGTGGAGATCCGCGACTTCGGCATCCGCGGCGTGCACCTTGTCTACGACCTGCTCAACGGCTGCGACCTGTTCGTGCTCGTGGACGCGGCGCCGCACGGCCAGGCGCCGGGCACGGTCTCGGTCCTCGAGGTGGAACTGCCCGAACCCGCCGGCCCGGACACGCTGGACCGGCCGCTGATCGACGCGCACAGCCTGACCCCCGACGCCATCTTCGCGCTGCTCGTCTCGCTGGGCGGCAGGCCGGGCCGCAGCCTCGTGGTGGCCTGCGAGCCCGCCGACGTCGACGCGGGCATGGGCCTGTCCGACCCGGTACGCGAGGCCCTGCCGCACGCGGTCCGGACGGTGCAAGACATCCTCGCCCGCCCGCAAGGCGAGGGGGAGAATAGGGACGAGACAACGCAGGAACTCGTCCCCGATTTAGACGACGACGGCCACGGACTCACACCGGAGGGAGGTGCGCGGGATGCTGGGCAAGCTGATCAAGGCGGTTGTGATAGCAGCGGTGCTGGCAATGGTGATTGATTCACTGCCGGACGTCAAAAGATATCTGGAACTACGCGAGATGTTATTAACCAGCGCCGGGAAGGAAGTGATTTGGCGTGGAAGTACTCGTGGGCTTCGCGTTCGGATACTTGGTCGGGACACGCCAGGGACGGCAGGGCCTGCAGGAGACGCTGGCCGACGTCCAGGCGATCATGGCGCACCCGGAGACCCGCCGGCTGCTGAGCGAGGGCCTGTCCGCCTTCGAGCTGGTGGCCGCCCCGGCTCTGGAGCGGATGGGCGGGCGATCCGGCCGCAACGTGAAGATCATCGGCAGCGTGGTGGACGACCTCCTCGAGCGTCGTCTCGGCCGCGCGCGTGCGGCGTGAGCCGGCATGCATGAATTCGGTCTATCCGAAGGCGTGCTGGCGGCGGTACGCCAGCGCGCCTCCGGCCGCTCGATCGACGACCTGCCGGCCCCGGCCGGCTGACGAAGGCTTACAGGGGAGAGCGCACATGTGCCTGGGTATCCCGGCCCTGATCACCGGCGGCGAGACGGGTCATCCCGACCTGGCCACGGTCGACATGGGCGGCGTGACCCGCGTCGTCAACATCGGCCTGCTCGACGAGCCGCCGCAGCCCGGTGACTGGATCCTGGTGCACATGGGGTTCGCGCTGTCCACGATGTCGGCGGAGGAAGCGGCCGACGCCATGGCCGCCCTCGGCGCCGAACGCGCGGCCGAGGACCGCGCGGCCGAGGACCGCGCGGCCGGGGCCGCGGACGCTGCGGGCCGGCAGCCCGATAGCCTCCAGGAACTGCTCGACGCCGTGGACCGCGAGGTCGCCGAGCGCGAGGCCGCACGAGGCGCCCAATGACCGCCCCAGCCGGACGCCCCACTGCCCAGGGCACAGCCGCCCAGGGCACAGCCGCCCAGGCCGCGGGCGGTCCGCTGATGTTCGTCCGCTACGCCTACCCGCCGAACGCCCTTGGCTATTGCGGCCCCGCAGATTCCGCCGCCTTCCGTGAGTACGCCGTGGCCGGCGCGGTCGACGGCGGCCTGGTCCAGCTCGCCCGGGCGTTCACCGGCGCCTGGCCCTACCTGGAGCTGATCGCGCACGGCTGCAACATCGCAGACCCGCTGGACCAGCGCGTGGTCGAGGCCTACTGGGTGGGCAACGAGCTGCTCGACAAGGTGCCGCTGCGCGACATCGGCGACTCGATGCAGGACAGGTTCCGCCGCCAGCTGGGCAGCGGCTTCCAGTTCCTCGCCGAGGGCGTGCTCGCGGGCGGGGTCCCGCACCACAGCTTCCACGTGTTCTGCGTGTACCCGTGGGTGGGCCTGCTCGGCGATGGCCGCAAGGCCAAACACGCGCTGATGGTGCTCGACCGGTGCCGGATCCGGTGGGGCACGGTGACCGCGGTGCACGGCGACCAGGCCACCGTGCAGTACCGGCCGCTGTGCTGGGACGGGCTGCAGCTCACACTGGGCGAGCCGGAGACGGAGACGGCCCGGTTCGCCCTGGACGGAACGGCCGTCGCGAGCGGCATCGGCCCGGGCGACTGGGTCGCGCTGCACTGGGACTGGATCTGTGACCGCCTGACCCAGCGCCAGCTGCGCGCGCTGCGCGGCTTCACCCTGCGGCACCTCGACATGGTCAACCACAAGGTCGAGCATTCCGGACCGCTCGCGATCCTCGACTGACAGGCAGGCGATGATGCCACTTTCCCAAGACGGTGCCGAGGCCAGGCACCTATTCGAGCTGCGAAGCGGGCCAACCCGGGACCTGGCCGGGCAGGCAGCCGCGATAGCCGCGGCGTGCCATGCCATGGCGGTCCGGTTCCACCAGGGAGGCAGGCTGGTGGTATTCGGCGTCGGCGGGCCGAGCACGGACGCGCAGCATGTCGCGGTGGAGTTCGTCCACCCCGTGATCGTCGGCAAGCGCGCACTGCCGGCGATCTCGTTGACGACCGACGTGGCCACGGTGACCGGGGTAGCCGAGCGGGACGGTGTGGCCGCGATTTTCGCGCACCAGATCCGCTTCCTCGCCGACCCCGCCGACATCGCCCTCGGCATCTCCGTCGACGGCAACAGCGCCAGCGTGCTGGCCGGGCTGGTGGCGGCCAGGGAACTCGGCCTGCTGACGATCGCCCTGGCCGGCGGGGACGGCGGCCAGATCGCGGCCAGCGCGGCGGCCGATCACCTGCTGCTCGCGCGCTCCCGCGATCCGAGGGTGGTCAAGGAGCTGCAGGTCACCACCTACCACGTGTTGTGGGAGCTGGTACACGTGTTCTTCGAGCAGCCAGGGGTGCTCGCTCCGGGGGTGGTCGCGTGAGCGCCGAGCAGCCGGCCGGGGCCTCGCGGGCCACGCTGCCCGAATGCTTCGGCGACGTCTGCATCACCTGCTCGGATACCGCCGTGGAAGTCAGGGTGCTGCGGCTGGTTGCGGACGAGATGGCCGTGGTCGACACCGGCGCGGGCGAGGAGACCGTCAGCGTCGCCCTGGTGGACGCCGGGGTCGGGGACACCATCCTGGTGCATGCCAGGGAAGCCATCGCCGTCGTGGGGAGGTGACACGGATCATGCGGCAGGAGAACCAGGCGGGCGCCGAGGCGATGGAGTCGCTGTACCCGTTCCTGTACTCGGACACGACCGACCTGTCGGCCGTCCTGGAGCAGGTCCGCGCCTCGACCGTCGCCAAGGTCGCGGAGATCGTGGAACTGCGCCGCGTGATCGCCGAACGGGACGCAGACCGGCTGGCCGACTGCGCGCGGCAGGCCGCGGCCAGGTTCCGCGCGGGCGGCCGGCTGTTCGCCTTCGGCAACGGCGGCAGCGCCACCGACGCCCAGCAGCTCGCCACCCTGTTCCTGAATCCCGGCGGCGACGCCCGGCCGCTGCCCGCGTTCGGGCTGGCCAACGACACGTCGGTGGTCACCGCGCTGTGCAACGACATAGGCGTCGAGGTGGTGTTCGCCCGCCAGCTCGCCGCGTTCGGCGGCCGGAACGACATCGCGGTCGGCCTGTCGACCAGCGGCAACTCCGCCAACCTGGTGCGCGCCTTCGACGAGGCGAGCCGGCGCGGGATGCTCACGATCGGGCTGGCCGGCTACGAGGGCGGCAAGATGGCCGAGCTGGACAGCATCGACTACCTGTTCGTCGCGCCGTCGGCGTCCGTGCACCGGATCCA
>JASHTQ010000107.1 GCA_030040475.1 Streptosporangiaceae bacterium | reverse complement strand
GGGCGCCGCCGCGCTGGCCGCCGGGGTGCGGGCCGGCACCGACGTGACCGGCTTCGGGCTGCTCGGCCACCTGCACCGGATGCTGGCGGCAAGCGGCGTCGCGGCGCGGATCGAGGCCGGCTCGGTCCCGCTGCTGCCGGGCGCCGCGGAACTGGCCGCGGCCGGCTTCGTGTCCGGCGGGACCAGGGCCAACACCGAGCGCATGCGCGGTGCCGCCGACCTGGACCCCGCGATCCCGGCCGAACTCGCCGTGCTCCTGCACGACGCGCAGACCTCCGGCGGCCTGCTGCTCGCCGCCCCGCCGCAGGCGGCTCCCGCCCTGCTCGCCGACCTGCGCGCCCGGGACCTCCCCGCCGCCCTGATCGGCGAGGTCACCCCCGGCGAGCCCGGGCACATCACGGTGTCGGCCTAGCAGGCCGGCGCCACTCCGGGCGGCGCGGCGTTCGGGCCGGGTGCACCACCTCTCGTTCGGGATAATGTCTTTTCCGCGGATACGGTGGGGTGGTGAAAATGAGGCCTGGGGCGGTGCGGGCGGCGCTGGGTGCCTGTGCGCTCGGGGCGCTCGCGGCGGTCGGCGCGGCGCAGCCGGCCGGCGCCGACGTGACGCCGGCCGCGCCGGCCAGGCACGTCGTCATCGTCGGGCTGTCCGGGCTGCGGTGGAGCGACGTGTCGGCGTCCGGCACGCCCACGCTGTGGCGGCTGGCGGGCGAGGGCTCGGTCGGGTCGCTGGTCGACTACGCCGTGCTGCCGCTGACCTGCCCCGCCGACGGCTGGCTCACGCTGAACTCCGGCGCCAGGGCGCAGTCCGACCACACGAACGCCTCCTGCGGCGCGTTCCCCGCGGTGATCCGCGAGGGCGCCGGCGCCGAGGTGCCCGGCCTGCCCGCGCTGGCCGCCTACAACCGCCAGTTCCACAACACCCCGGACTGGGGCCTGCTGGCGGGCGCGGCGGGCTGCGCCACCGCGGTCGGCCCCGGCGCGGCCGTCGCGCTGGCCAACCCGGCCGGGCACGTCGCCTCCTACCTGCCCTCGGCCTCGGACCTCACCGCGCCGGTGCTGGCCCGCTGCCCGCTGACCGTCGTGGACCTGGGAAATATCGGGACCGAACGGGAGGTGGTGCTCCGCTCGGCGGACGCCGAACTCGCCCGGCTGGTGGCAGAGCTGCCGCCGGACACGACGCTGCTCGTCACCGCCCCAGGCGCCACCGCCAAGCCGCCGCACCTGCAGGCGGCCATCGTCGACGGGACGGGCTACCGGGCCGGCCTGCTGGACGCCGCGTCGACCAGGCAGCCCGGCATGGTGGTGCTCACCGACCTGACCCCGACGGTGCTCGGCTGGCTGGGCCGCGCGGCGCCGTCGGGCGTGGTCGGCGCGCAGATCACCCGCGGTGACCGGGGCGCGGCGGCCGCCACGATCCGGTCGCTCGTCGCGCGCGATGTCGCCGAACAGGTGTGGCGCTCCTCCCACGACGAGTTCTTCTGGACGTACGCGCTGGCCGACACGGCGGTGATGGCAGGGATAGGGCTCGCGTTCTGGGGCGCCGCGGACGAACGGCGCAGGCGGCGGGCCAGGTGGTGGCGGGTGGCCGGGGTGTTCGCCGCCTCGGTGCCGGTGGCCACCTTCCTGGCCAACCTGGTGCCGTGGTCGCAGTCCGCGCACCCGGCGGTGGCGCTGTACGGCGCGGCCGCGGTGCTGGCCGCGGCGATCGGGCTGGTCGCGCTGTTCGGCCCGTGGCGCCGCGGCCCGCTCGCGGCGTTCGGCGTGATCTGCGTGTTCACGCTGGCCGTGCTCGGCGTCGACGTGATGACGGGGTCCGCGCTGCAGCTGGAGACGCCGTTCGGGCTCTCCGTGCTCGAGGCGGGCCGGTTCTACGGCATCGGCAACGAGGCGCTCGGCATCTACGGCATCACCGCGCTGTTCGCCGCGGCCTGGCTGGGCCTGCTGGCGCTGCGGCGGTTCCCCGCCTCCCGCCGCCCCGCGCTCTGCGTGGTGACCGTCGTGGCCGTGTTCGCCGTGTTCGCGTCGGGCTGGCCCGGGTTCGGCGGCAAGGTGGGCGGCACGATCGCGATGGTGCCGTGCTTCGGCCTGCTCGGCCTTGCGGTCGCCGGGGTCCGGCTGAACTGGCGCCGGATCCTGCTCGTCGCGGTCAGCGGTGTCGTGCTGTTCGCCGTGTTCGCGCTGATCAGCTACTTCGTGCCGGTAACAGGGAAGTCCGACATCGGCGCGTTCGCCGGCGACGTGCTGCACGGGCACGCGGGCGCGGTGCTGCTGCGGAAGATCGACTCCAACATCGGGTCGCTGTCGGTCAACGCGTTCAGCCCGGTGATCCCGATCGTCGTGCTCGTGGCCGGGCTGATGCTGTGGCGGCCGTCGTGGTTCCGGCTGCGGATCGTGCCGCTGGCCTACGCGGCGCAGCCGCTGCTGCGGGTGGTCATCGGCGTGCTGTGGCTGATGCCCGTGCTCGGCTGGTTCGCCGACGACTCCGGGGTCATCGTGCCGGCCGCCGCGCTCCCGCTGGCGCTGCCGCTGGGCATTGCGGTGCTGGCCACCGCGGGGTATCAAGATCTTCAAGAACGTTATCGTGAGAGCGCCGTCGCCGACCCGGCCGACTCCAGCCCTCCCCCCAGGGATCACGTGAGCAGAAAGTAGCCCGTGCAGTACCAGCTATCGCGCATTGTCGCAGGCCCGTTCCTGCACACGATCTGGCGGCCGAAGGTGACGGGCGCCGAGCACATCCCCGCCTCCGGCGGCGCGATCCTCGCGGCCAACCACCAGTCGGTGGTCGACTCGGTGTTCCTGCCGCTGATGCTGGACCGGCCGGTGACGTTCTCCGCCAAGGCCGAGTACTTCACCGCGTCCGGGCCCGCGGCCCGGCTGTGGGCCGCGTACCTGAAGGCCACGAACCAGCTGCGGATGGACAGGGACGGCCCGCGGGCCGCGCAGGACACCCTGGAGGCGGCGCTTGGCCTGCTGCGGGAGGGCAGGCTGTTCGGCATCTACCCGGAGGGGACCAGGTCGCCGGACGGGCGGCTGTACCGGGGCCGTCCCGGCGTCGGCTGGCTCGCGCTGAAGTCGGGGCTGCCGGTGATCCCGGTCGCGCTGTTCGGCACCAGGGACGTGCTGCCGCCGGGTCGCGTGGTGCCGCGCCCCGGCCGGATCGAGGTCAAGATCGGCGCGCCGCTGGTGTTCGGCCCCGAGCTTGCCGCCGAGCCGCCGGCCAAGGCGCGCCGGCAGATCGCCGACCAGGTGATGGCCGCCATCGGGGACCTGTCCGGCCAGGAGTACGTGCACATGTTCGCCTCCGACCGCAAGGCCGAGCTCGCCGGCGCCGGCCGGGCGTAGCGGCGGAGCGGC
>JASHTQ010000106.1 GCA_030040475.1 Streptosporangiaceae bacterium | reverse complement strand
TCCCCGCCGGGATCAGCGAGCGGGCCGGGGAACTGCTCGGGGCGCTGGCCCTGCACGGGCCGCGGGCGGGGCTTTACATCGTGGCGACGGTGGATCCGGGGCCGCGGATGCCACCGGGGTTCGGGCTCGGCGATCTGGCCCGGGCCGGAACCGGGCTGTTCTCCTCCGGCGGCGGCTTGCGCTGGGATGACCCGGAGTTCGGGGCGGGGGTGATCGAGCCGGACCAGATGCCGGCCGCGAGCCGGGCCAACCCGTGGCTGGACGCGGTGGGCGCGGCGGCCGGGTCATCGGGGCGGGACCTGGCGTTCGGGCGCATCGCCGTCGCGCGGCGCTGGGCCGGGCAGACCGCCGACGGGCTTGACGTGCAGATCGGCGTGGACAGCAAGGGCGAGCCGCAGCGCTTCGTGATGGGGGTCCGCGGGGTGCACCACGGGCTGGTCGGCGGCGACGTCCGGATGGGCAAGACGAACCTGCTGCACGTGCTGATCTGCCAGCTCGCGCTGACCTACCCGCCGGAGGAGCTCGAGCTGTACCTGCTGGACTTCAAGGAGGTCGAGTTCGACGCGTACCTGACCGAGCGGCTGCCGCACGCGCGCGCGATCACGTCGCGGACCGACAGGGAGTTCGGGCTGAGCATGCTGCGGCGGTTCCACGACGAGATCGACCGGCGCGCCCGGCTGTGCCGCGAGGCGCGGGTGACCGACCTGCCCGACTACCGGCGCGAGACCGGGCAGCCGCTGCCGCGCGCGCTGGTCATCATGGACGAGTTCCAGGTGCTGTTCAGCCAGGAGGACCGGCTGGCGCGGGAGGCCGGGCAACTGCTCGCGGACATCGCCAAGCGGGGCGCGGCGTTCGGGCTGCACCTGCTGCTCGCCACCCAGTCGCCGGGCGGGCCGCTCACCGCGTACCTGCGGCCGGTCTACGAGCAGATGGCGCTGCGGATCGCGCTCGGCTGCACGCAGCCGTCCGTGTCGCAGGCGATCCTCGGCGAGGGGAACGACGCGGCGACCAGGCTGATCCGGGCCGGGGACGCGATCTACAACGACCGGCGCGGCGAGGGCGCCAACCCGGTGATGCGGATCGCGATGCTGCCGACGAGGGAACGGCTGGCGCTGATCGGGTCGATCCGCTCGCTGGCGGGCTCGGTCGTGTACCCGCCGCCGGCGAGCTTTGATCCCGACGCGGCGGCGGACTTCTCCGCGCATCCTGTCTGTGCTTCGTTTACCGGGCAGTGGCCCACCTCTGCCGCGGCCGACCCAGTGCAGGCGTGGCTCGGCGAGGCGATCGAGATCAAGCCGGCCACCACGGCGACGTTCGAGCGGTACGTGCGGTCGAACCTGCTGGTGGTCGGGGGCGAGGAGGGCGGGCACGGGCTGCTGCTCGCGACCTTGCTGAGCGCGGCGGTGCAGCGCTCCCCCGCTGCGGTACGGTTCACCGTGGCGGAGTTCAGCCGGCCATCTTCATCGTTCCACGATTTCTTCGCGCCGGTCCTCAGGCTCCCCCATCCGGTGCGGTTCGCGGACGTCCACACGGCGGGGGCCGAACTGGAGGCGCTTCTTGCCGAGCTGGACGCGCGGCTTGCCGGTGCTTCCGGCGCCTTGGGACCGGAGTGGTTCTTCCTCGTCGCGGGGCTGCACCGGTGGCACGAGCTGGTGACCGAGGGAGACTACGGTCGGCCGAGCGAGACCTCGGTGCAGCTGGTCCGGCTGGCCGAGAAGGGTCCCGACGTGGGCATCCACGTGGTGGCCTGGGCCGACGGCTACGCCACCGCGGAGCGCGCGCTGCGGCGGGCGGGGCTCGGCCATTTCGGGCTGCGGGCGGTGCTGCGGGTGTTCTCGCCCGCGGAAAGCGACTCGCTGCTCGGGGTGTCGGCCGCCGCGGCCCTGGACGACGAGCGCGCCCTGTACCGGGACACCGAGTGGCCCATCGAACAGGTCGAGAAGTTCAAGCCCTACTCCATCGCCTCGCTGCGGGCATTCGCCCAGGCAGCCTTCCGGAGCTCCGTATGACCATGTCGCACGTGCCGCCCCTTCCCGCCGTGCCGTCTTCGACCGCGGCTCCGGCTCCGTCTCCGGCTCCGGCTCCGGCTCCGGCGGATGCTGGCGGGTCGCCCTATTTGTCGCTGCGCCGGGCGGTGCGGCCGGCCATGTTCGCTTACCGGCTGCTGGCCGGGGACGCGGAGCGGGCGGAGGGGCTGGCGGCGGAGTGCGAGGACCTGCTGCGCCTGACACGGGACCTGCTCACCGCTGCCGGGCGGGTGCGGTTGCTGGTTCCTTCGCCTGGTCCGGACGGTTCGTTCGGCCCGGACGATTCGGGTGGCGGCGCGGAGCGGCAGGCGGAGTTGCTCGACGCCTACGCGGACGCGGCGATGGGGTGGGCCAAGGTGGTCGGCGGCCTGGCGGTGCTCGGCGGGAGGCTGGTCGAGCGGGAGGACTGGGACGAGGTGCGCAGGCTGGCCGACCTGCTGCAGCAGGCCGGAGAGGCCAGGGCGGCCACCGACCTGCGCATCCAGCTCGGCAGGGCCGTCTGGGTGAAGTACGGCGACCGGCTCGGGCGCATCGCCAATACCATGCCCGCGGCCGAGATCGGCGGCGCGATCGCGGCGCTCCGGGCGGTGCTCCGCGAGGTGCCCGAGGACTTCCCGGACCGGAACCGGGAGGTCAACCGGCTGCTGGCGCCGCTGGCCGGCGCCATACTCGCGGTCATGAGGGACCGTGGCATCGAGATGCCCTATGACAGCAGGGTCGAGCACATCGCCACTGGCGGGGTCGCCAAATATCCGGACATCGTCACCAGTAGCCTCGACGAGCTTTCCGCCGAATTCGAAGGCCTCTGCCGGTGAGGAGAGCACGATGGCCGGAGTTATCAACGATATCGACGCACTGGCGGAGTTCAGGTCGCACCTCATGCGGTTCAACAGGGAACTTGAGGAGAATTTCGCCACCATCCGCGGTCACTGGCAGGAGCTCGGCGAGGTCTGGCGCGACGACATGTACCGGAAATTCGGCGAGGCGCTTGAGGAGGTCACGCCGGGCATCGAGCATTACCTGTCGGCGACCGAGGGCCATGAGGCGCACCTTTCCGCGCTGATCGACCGGCTGCGGGCGTACCTGGACACGGGCCTGGCGACGAGCGGATCCGAGGGCGGCAGGCGATCCGAGGGCGGCCAGCGGGAGGGCCGGCGTGACCAAGATCCACGCTGACGTCGAGGCCCTCAAGGGGCTCCGTGAGACGCTGGCCAGGTTCCGTTACGACCAGCGAGACGCGGTGGGCAGGGGCGAGGGCGAGATCGAGGTGGCGCGCGGGGAGCTTGAGGCCAAGGCGTCGAGCGCGCGGGCGTGGCTCGAGCGGTGCCGGGCCGAGCTCCAGGCCTGCCAGGAGGCCGCTGGCTCTTCGGATTCTTCCGCCTCCATGGACGACTGCTCGGGGCTGGCCAGGGCGGTGGCGGAGGCGGAGGAGCGGCTTGAGCACGTCCGGCGCTGGCAGCAGCGGGTGGAGCAGGAGGCCAGCTTGTTCTCCGGCGCCGCCATGCGGTTCCGTGACCTGCTGGATAGCGGCCTGCCGCGGGCCGAGGACCGCCTGCTTGACATGATCACGAGCCTGGAAGCCGCACGGCGCGTCCAGTCGGCCGGGTCCTGACGGGCGCGGGAATTACGTGACGCAGGCGCGGCCGGACGACGACGGCGACTACCAGCTCGGCCTGCTCGATGCCGCCTGGGAGCAGGCGGCGCAGCATTGGCGTGACGACGTGGCCAGGGACTTCGAGCGGCATCACTGGACCCCGCTGCGGCAGGAGTTCCGTTCCTACCTGGACGCCCTGGCCAGGCTTCGGGAGGTGCTCGGCGCCGCCGAGCGTGAGACGGGGTTCTGATTGCCGGCCGGGGGTGGGTGGTTCTACCCCTACCGCGGGCAACTCCGGCCGTGCCAGCGTGATCGTTGAGCTGTTGACGACAGGAACACGGGGAGTGATGAGCCATGGGCAACGAAGCCAGGACGATCGGCACCCGCCGGCTCTCGGTGGCGGGCGCGGCGCTGGTGGCAGCGGCAGGCCTGATCGCCGGCGGGTGCTCGAGCGGCAGTCATAGCAGTAGCAGCGCGAGCACGCTGGCATGCCCGTCCAAGCGTGGCGCGACGGTCACCGGGACCGCCCCGGCGGCAACGGGCCAGCCCGCCGCGGGCTGGACGGCGCCGGACGGCAACCTGGCGAGCACCCGGTACGTGACCAGCGCGATCACCAGCGCGAACGTGTCGACGCTCGGGGTGGCGTGGACGGTGCCGCTGACGATGAACGTCAGCCATACCGACGGGGCCTACGCGACCACGCCGGTGATCGTGAACGGGGTGGTGTACACCCAGGACCTGGATTCGGACGTGTTCGCGATCAGCCTGGCCACCGGCAAGGTGCTGTGGACGCACGACTACGACTCGCCGAACGGCGGGCCGGACGGCGTCAACGTGGTCGGCGGGGTCGTGTACGCGGCCACCGCCACGGCCGCGGTCGCCCTAGACGCCGCGACCGGGACGCAGTTGTGGAGCCGGACGCTGGTCCAGAACGACCACGAGGGCATTGCCATGGCGCCCGGCTACAACAACGGCACCGTGTACGTGTCCACCGTGCCGGCCAACGTGACGACGGTGTACGGCGCGGGCGGCGAGGGGATCTTGTGGGCGCTGAACGCCAAGACCGGCGCGCCGGAGTGGTCCTGGAACACGGTGCCCGGCCTGTGGGGCAACCCGGGGGTCAACTCAGGCGGCGGGCTGTGGTACACCCCGTCGTTCGACGCCCAGGGGAACATCTACCTGGGCGTCGCGAACCCCGCCCCGATCTTCGGGACCAAGGCCGACCCGCTGGGGAGCAGCCGGCCGGGCCCTAACCTGTACACCGACTCGGTGGTGAAGCTGAGCCCGGCAGGGAAGCTGCTGTGGTACTACCAGCTCACCCCGCACGACCTGTACGACTGGGACCTGCAGAACCCGCCGGTGCTGACCACCGCGAACGGGCGGCAGGTGGTAATCGACGGCGGCAAGGCCGGCATCATGATCGAGCTGGACGCGCAGACCGGCAAGCTGCTGTGGCAGCGCCCGGTGGGCGGGCACTCCGGGCACGAGAACGACGGGGTGCTCACCGAGCACGCCACGCCGGCCTCGAAGGGCCTGCTGCCCGCGCATTACTGCCTCGAGCCGAGTCTTTACGGCGGCATGCTGACCGAGCTGGCGAGCAACGGATCGACCACCTTCGCCGCCGTCAACGACTGGGCGCTTGCGGCGAGCCCGACCGGCTTCACCGGGTCGGTCGCCAGCCAGGTCAAGGCCCTGTACAGCGCCGGCGGCGAGATGGTCGCTGTCAACCAGGACACCGGCGCCGTCACCTGGGACACGCCGCTGCCTTCGATGGTGTTCGGCGCCGCGACGGTGACCAACGACGTCGTGTTCACCACCACGTTCAAGGGCTACCTGTACGCGCTCGACGCGACCACCGGCGCCGTCTTGTTCTCCACGCCGATGTCCGCCGGGAGCAACTCGCAGGTGGCCGTCGACGGCGACTACGTCATCGCCGGCGCCGGCCTCGACCTGTCGAGCAGCGACAAGAACATGATCATCGCGTACAAGCTCGGGGCGACGGGCAAGCTGCCTCACACCGTGGGCTCGTGACCTGACCTCAGGGGGTCCACGGGCTCCAGCTCGAGCGGGCTGGCCGAGATCCGGGCGCCCAGGTGGGCCAGGCACGCGACCGGGTCGACCGAGGCCAGGACGAGGGTGTCGAACGCGGGGCGGCCGACCGACACGCTGACCAGGTGCGGGCGGACGGGCTGGCCGGTCGCGGGATCGACGGCGGCGACCCGGCCGTGGAATACGACCGTCTCGACGATAACTGACGGGGTGGCGGTGAAGACTTCGTGCAGCGTACGCAGGGTGATGCAGGATATGAGGCGCTGGTAGCGCTGCCTGATCTCGCTTTGCGGGCGGGCCAGCGGCTCGACGGCGTCGCGGGTCCTGAGGTACCGGAAGGCGCGCACCGGGGGCACGATCCGCGGCGGCGGGAACTCGAATTCGACCTCGACCTCCCGCTGCCCTGGGCGGTAGGTCACCCGTCGCTCGCGGGGGAAGACGCCCGGGTACCTGGAGACGTCCAGGACGCGGGCGACGAACCACTCGACGGCCTCGGGCTGACCAGCCGCGAACGCGGCCTGCCGGGCGGCGAGGTCGGCGTTGTGCCTTGCCGCCTTCGCGCGTTCCTCGGTGACCCGGCGGTCGTGCTGGGCCTTCGCGGCGGCGAGGGCCTGTCGCCGCCGCGATTCCTGGTTGCGATGCTCGGCCTGCGCCGCCTCGAACAGGACCCTCGCGGCCGTGAGCTCGCGCCTGTACCTGGCCGCCGCGCCGAGCAGCAGGCGCAGCACGCTCGGCCGGACGGGGGCGTAGTCGGCCCAGGCCGGCGCGGGCCCGGGACCGGAGGTTACGGCGGCGGGCTCGAACCGAGGCGGGCTCGGGGAGACCACCAGGGCCTCGAAGGTCAGCGGGGCGAGCGGCAGGGCGCTGGTGAGCATCTCGTCGAGCGACCTGATCTGCCGTTCTACCGCGGCGGTCTTGTCGGCGGCGGTCTTCAGGCCGGACTCGGCCTGCTCGTCTTGTCCGGGCTCCTTGGCTGCTTGTTCCCGGTGCGGCGTGGCCGGGTGACGCTGGCGGGGCGGAAGACTGCCGAGCTGAGCCAAAGCTGCCACTCTCCCGATCTGTGTTCGGACAGCTACTAAACGACGATAACCGGGGCCGGGGAACAAGAGAAGATCCTGCCAGAGGCGCGCGCCGCGTACCTCGGCGACGACGGGTGATGCCAGTCTCAGCCGGAGCGGCCGAGGATCCAGCCCTCGGTGGTGGTGATCTCCGCGCCGGGTGGCTCGCCGGGCGCGATCGTCCCGGTCACCACGGCGATCATGCCGAGCAGTCCGACCGTGGCGTCGAACTCGTCCTCGCCGTTCGGGCCGGCCGAGAAGCCCTCTTCGACGCGGGCGAGGACGCCGGGATGCCAGCTGACGGCGAGCGATTCCGCCCAGCGGAGCAGCCCGGGGACCCAGCTGCGCCGGTCTGCCCGGCGCCGCTTGCTCCACCGCCCGGCCTGGGCCGCCGGCGGCCGGATGTACCGGTAAAACTCGCGGGGATAGGTTTCCGCGACCACGATGCGGCCGCGGCCGGCGAGCAGTTCCGGCAGCGGGCCGTCGAACGGCCAGAGCGCGATACCCGGCGCCCACTGCAGCGCGGCGGCGAGCAAGCGCCATCCGGCGAGGGCTCCCTTGCCGACCTGCCTGGCGCCGAGCGTCCAGAACAGGGCCTCGGCGTCCGTTCCCTCGCTACGGCGCCGCAGTTCCCCCGCGGTCAGCCCGAGGGCGAGGTACAGGTGCTCGCGCCTGGTTCCGCCTGGCTTGTCCGGATAGAACGGCCGGTGCAGGGAGATCTCGTCGCGGTGCCGGGCGACGGTGGCGAACTCCTGCCACGGGGGCGGCGGCGGGTCAGACGCGAAGGCATCGAGGAACCCGGGGAAAGAGGAGATTCCCGCCGCCTTGGCGTAGGCGACGGGTAGGCCGATGGGAAAGTCGAAGCCGACCATCGCCTGGCCGGGCTCGGCCGCCGCGCGCAGGTGCTGGAACAGATCGCCTTGCGGCTGCCGGCCGCTCGGAGCGGGCGCGATCGAGACGACCTGGTAGCCGAGCCTGTTCGAGGCCTGCCTGGCCATGGCGAGCTGGCGCTTGCGGGGAGCGGTCCCCCAGTCCGCGTGGGCGACGACCGCCGGCGTGATCATGAGGGTTCTCGCAGGGTCAGGCTTCGAGGGTGCCGTGGCGGCCGGCGCCGGCGGCAAAGCGGGCCGCGCCGGCCGTCGACTCGCCTGCCAGCGCCGCCTGCCCGTGCGCGAACTCGGCGGCCATCGCGGCCTGCTCGCCGAGGCCTTGCTGGTCAAGCACGGATGCCCGGTCGCTTCGCAGGCAGGTCTGCGGGAACGCGGCAAGGCTGGCGGCCAGCTCCTGCGCGGCGGCCAGCACCCGGCCGGCCGGCACGACGCGATTGGCCAGCCCGATAGCGGCCGCCTCGGCGGCGCCGACCGGGCGCCCGGTGAGGATCATGTCCATCGCCCGGCTGGTGCCGATCAGCCGGGGCAGGCGTACGGTGCCGCCGTCGATCAGCGGCACGCCCCAGCGCCGGCAGAAGATCCCGAACACGGCCGTCTCGTCCGCGACCCGCAGGTCGCACCAGAGCGCCAGCTCCAGGCCGCCGGCCACGGCGTACCCGGCCACCGCGGCGATGACCGGCTTGGACAGCCGGAGCCGGCTCACGCCCATCGGGGCGTCGCCGTCGGGCGCCACGCGGTTGCCGCGTCCGGTGCCGATCGCGGTGAGGTCGGCGCCGGAACAGAACGTCCCGCCCTCGCCGTGCAGGACGGCGACCGCGGCGTCGGGATCGGCGTCGAAGGCGCGAAAGGCCGCGGCGAGCTGGGCCGCGGTGGGGCCGTCGACCGCGTTGCGGCGGGCGGGCCGGTGCAGGAAAACGGTGCTGACCGGTCCGGATCGCTCCACCCGGACTGCCTGCTCGGTCGTCACGGTCTGCTCCTTCGGTACCAGCCGGGCGCTTCGTCCGATTTCGCGGCCCTGCCCGTCGGCCCTGTGCTAACCGCAACATCCTTACATCGTGGCGGTTACAGCCGCTACAGGCTTACATCGTTGCGGCCCGGCCTGGTGACCGGGTGACTGCAGAGGCTGCAGGGGCTGCAGAGGTCGCAGGGCGCGGCCGGATCGCCGCGGACGGGCACCGGACCACATCCAGGACCGGCCATGCCACGAACGCACAGCTTGACGGGGTGTCGGGCGGCAGGTGATGCTCGGATCGACTGCCGAGCGGGTCGCTCGGTGGTGAGACATCGCTGTCGCAGATCCGGAGGGCGCGTGTCCGCCGACCGTGGTCTTACCGGGGTACCAGAGGGTGCCGCGGCGAGGGCGGCCGGGCTGATCGCGGTGGCGGAGGACCTGGCCGGGGAGTTCTCGCTGCGGCCGCTGCTCGAGCGGATCTTGCGGCGGTGCACCGAGCTGCTCGGCTGTAGCGCGGGTTCGATCTGCAGCGTCGATGAGGCGGCGGGCACGTACCGCAAGGAGGCCGACATCGGCGTGGCCTGCCAGTCAGGCCGGGTGTTTCCGCTGACCGAGGGGATGACCGGCGCCGTGGTGGCGCGCCGGGCGCCGGTGTGGTTCGCGCGTTACGACGAGGTGCGCGGCGGGCACGTGGCCGCCGAGGATCGGGCCACGCTGCGGGGAGTCATCGGCGTTCCGCTGGAGTGGCGCGGGCGCATCATCGGCGCGTGCGTGGTGTTCAGCCGGGACGAGCGGCGGGTATTCGGACCCGACGATGCCGAACTGCTCGAGCTGTTCGCCAGGCACGCGGCAATCGCGCTGGCCACGGCGCGCATGCACGAGGCCGCCGAGGAACGGGCCAGGACGGAGGCCGCGGCGGCAGAACGCGACCGGCTGCTCGGGGAGGTTCACGACAGCCTCGCCCAGCGGCTGGTGAGCATCCGGGTGTACCTGGAGGGCGCGGAACGCGATCTTGCCGCGAGCGTGCCGCCGCCAGCGGCGGCCGGCACGGCGGCTGCCGGCGGCACGGCGGGCGGCGGCACGCTGGACGGCGGAGACCAGCTGGCGGGGGTGGCTGGGCAGTTGCGACAGGCCAGCGTGGCGGCCAGGGACGCGCTCGCCGAGGCACGGCTCACCTTGCTCGGGCTTGCGTCGTCGCCGCTGAACGGGCACACGCTCGACGACGCGCTGCGCTCGGAGGCGGCCTGGGCGCA
>JASHTQ010000105.1 GCA_030040475.1 Streptosporangiaceae bacterium | reverse complement strand
CGCCAGACCGCCCGGCGGTCGCCGCGACCTAGAGCAGGGCCACGATCAGCACGATCAGCGCGGGGATGATGAGCGCGGCGAGGGCTGCGGTGTTCCAGTTGCTGCGCAGCGGCTCGAGCCAGCCGGATCCGGCCAGGCCGGGGGAAGCTGCCAGGTCGGGGGAAGCTACAAGGCCGGGGGAAGCTGCCAGGCCGGGGGAAGCTGCCAGGTCGGCGCCGGCGTCGGATGCGGTGGCGGTGTCAACGGTTGCGGCGGGCCGACCGGATGCGGTTGCCGCAGCGGTGTCGGATCCTGGAGGCTTGGGGTCCTTTGCCGGCTTGGCGGGCTTGACGGCGCGGGCGCCGCCGATGGGGACGGTTCCGGCGGCCCAGAGGGACTCGACCTGGGCCGCGGTGGCACGCTCGGATATCAGCCGGACGACCTTTTCTGCTTCGACTTCGGCGGCGGAGGACGGGTCGGGCGGCGGGCTGCCGAGGGAGCCGCGGGACATGGCGCGGAAACTCCTGGGCTGCGCCGCGCGACGGGCGCGGTTCTCCGCGACCAGCTTGCGGCGGCGGGAGTAGTGCACGGCCCAGGCGCTGATGATCTTGGTGTGGCGCTTGCCGTCCTGCTGGCTGTCCCAGGCGCAGTGCACGCGGAGCAGGTCGGCCAGGTCGGCCTTGGTCACCCCGGCCCAGCCGATCCGGTAGTCGCGAAGCGGGTTCCTGATCGTTATCCCGGCGTCGTCCACGATGACCCTCGGGCGCTGGGCGGCGACGTAGGCGAAGCCGGTGACCAGCACGAGGATGGCCGCGGCCACCGCGGAGGCGTGGTCGCGCCCCTGCACGGCGATGTCGACCAGGTTGGCCGCGAGGAACAGCAGCCACACCCACCAGACCATGACGGCGGTCGTAGAGCGGAACGTCTGCGTCCCTCCGTCGGCGGCGCCGCGCTTCGGTCGGCCGGCTGGCGCGTTATCCACCCATTCAGGTTAGTCGTAGCCAGGGGAAGCGACTAGCCGGGCAGACAGAGCCCTCAGCCGCCGGTTACGCCGGGGAATGGCTGGGCGACGAGGGGGCCGTCGTCCCATAGGGCGGTGATCGCGGTGGCCGCCAGCACCTTGATGCCGACGCCGATGGCCCGCTCGTCCACGTTGAATGTCGGCTGGTGGAGGTCGTGGGACTGGACCGAGCCGGGCACCCGGGTACCGAGGCGGGCCAGCGAGCCCGGGACGGACTCCAGGTACCAGGCGAAGTCCTCGCCGCCGAGGCTCTGCGGCGTCTGCACGACCGAGCCGGCGCCCAGGACGTCGAGAGCGGCGGACGAGATCATGGCCGAGCTGGCCTGGTCGTTGATCGTGGGGGGCACCGAGCGCTGGTAGCTGAGCTCGGCGTTCACCCCGTAGGCCGAGGCAACCGACTCGATCAGGGCCTTGAGCAGGTCGGGCGCGGAGTGCCAGGCCTCGTCGTCGAGGCAGCGCACGGTCCCCTCGACGACCCCGCTGTCCGGGATCGCGTTGGCCGAGGAGCCCGCGTTGATCCGCCCCCAGACCAGGCTGAGGCTGGCGCGGGGGTCAACCCGGCGGGACAGGGCGGCGGGGACCTCGGTGACGATCTTGGCGAGCGCGTACACCAGGTCCGCGGTCAGGTGCGGCCTGGCGGTGTGCCCGCCGGGCCCGGACACCCGGACCTCGATCCGGTCGCAGGCGGCGGTGATCGGCCCGGAGCGCACGCCGAGCTGGCCCGCGTCCAGCCGCGGGTCGCAGTGCAGCGCGAAGATCCGGCCGACCGAGCCGATGCCGCCGGCCGCGAGGACGTCCAGGGCCCCGGTCGCGGCCTCCTCGGCGGGCTGGAAGATCAGCCTGACCCGGCCGGGCAGCAGGCCGGCGGCGGACTGCTCGGACAGGAACAGCCCGGCGCCGAGGACGATGGTGGTGTGCACGTCGTGGCCGCAGGCGTGGCAGGCGCCCGGCACCTGCGAGCGGTACGGTACGTCCTTCTCGTCGTCCATGGGCAGCGCGTCGAGGTCGGCGCGGAGGGCCACCACCGGCCGCTCGGAAAAGGAATTCTGCTCCGAGCCGATGTCGACGATCAGGCCCGTCCCCTTGGGCAAGATCACCGGGCGCAGGCCGGCCGCCGAAAGGCGGCGCGCGACCTGGCGGGTGGTGCGGTGCTCGGCGTGCGCGAGTTCCGGGTGCGCGTGCAGGTCGCGGCGGAACTCGATCAGCTCGGATTCGTGCTCGGCGAGGAAGCCGTCCAGATCGGCGACCAGGTTATTGCCTTCCATGCCCACCATCCCCGTAGGTGCAGAATCTGTCCTCCGCGAACTCGGTGACGAGTGCGTCTACCACGCTGACCAGATCCCCCGTGCGCCGGTAGACGTCGCGCTGGCGTTCGTATGAGGCGCCGTGCTCGAGCACCTCGGAAACCACCGAGAGCTCATCCGGGCAGCCCAGCCTCGAGGCTACCGGCTCGAGCTGCCTGAGCAGCTCGTAAAGGTCGTCGCGGACGGGCGCGGTCGAGCCCGAGTCGTCAGTGATCACGATCGCGTCCAGCCCGTACCGCGTCGCGCGCCACTTGTTCTCCCTGACCACCCAGGATGACGGGCTCGGCAGGCGGTAGCCGCGGTCCAGCTGAGAATCGAACAGCTGAACAAGGCACTGCGAGAGCGCGGCCGCCATGCCGACCTCGCGCAGCGTCGGCGCGCCGTCGCACATGCGGATCTCTATCGTGCCGAAATCCGGGTGCGGCCGGATGTCCCACCAGACCTCCTTGATGCTGCGGATCGTTCCGGTGCGCAGCAGCGTGTCCATGTAGTCCTCGAACTGCTTCCAGTCCTGCAGCCGTTGCGGCGTCCCCGCCGTCGGCAATGCGCCGAAGGTTACCGACCTGCTGGAGGCGAGGCCGGTATCGTACCCGCACCAGAACGGGCTCGACGCGGTAATAGCGAGAAAGTGCGGCAGGTACGCAGCGAGAGCATTAACGATCGGAATCGCCTTACTCCCGTCGCGGACCCCCACATGAACATGCACACCGAAGGTCTGAATCCGGCGGGCAAGCCATTGCATTTGCTCGACTAGCTCCGCATAGCGCTGTATAGGCGCCATCGTCGCGTCACGCCAGTCACTCACTGGGTGGGTGCCGGCGCACGCCAGTAGGATACCGTGCCCCGCCGCCGTCCGCTGGAGTTCGCTGATCGTTTCCGCGAGGTCCTCTTTCGCCTCGGACACCGTGCTGCAAATGCCGGTGACGACCTCGAGAGTCGACTGCATCAGCTCGTGCCGTATCTTCGGGTGCTCGCCGGTGTCGCTGGAGGTGGGCAGTTCGGCGAGCAGCTTGCCGGCCTCCTGGCGGAGCAGCTTGGTCTGGCTGTCGACGAGCTGCACCTCCCATTCGACGCCAAGCGTCGCGCCGCGAGAAGGATTCCACTCGATAGCCATGGCCGACCTCCATGCAAGAATTTATGAAATTGTCAGATTTCGCTCGGCTGATACTCGCCCCACACATCTCGCAACGCGTCGCAGACCTCACCCAAAGTGGCGTCGGCGCGTAGTGCGTCACGCAGTGGATAAAGCACGTTATCCGCCGTTTCTGCCGCTTTTTTGAGAGCAGAAATCCGGCGGCCGAACTCGGCCGCATCGCGCAGGTCCCGCAGCCGGGCCAACCGGGCGCCCTGTTCGGCCTCGATGGCGGGATCGACGCGCAGCGGCTGGTAAGGCTCCTCGCCGTCGCCGGTGAACCTGTTCACCCCCACGATTACCCGCTCGCCCTCGTCGATCTGCCTGGCGACCTGGTAGGCCGCGCTCTCGATCTGCGATTTCTGGAAGCCGCGCTCGATCGCGGCCACCGCGCCGCCCATCTCCTCGACGCGGTCGATCAGTTCGCCGGCCGCGTCGGCGATGTCGTCGGTCATCGACTCGATCGCGTAGGACCCGGCGAACGGGTCGGCGGTCGCGGTCAGGTCGCTCTCGTAGGCGATCACCTGCTGCGTTCGCAGCGCCAGCCTGGCCGCCTTCGTGCTCGGCAGCGCGAGCGCCTCGTCGAAGGAGTTGGTGTGCAGCGACTGGGTTCCGCCCAGCACCGCGGCGAGCGCCTGCAGGCTGACCCGGATCAAGTTCACCTCGGGCTGCTGCGCGGTGAGCTGAACGCCCGCGGTCTGGGTATGGAACCGCAGCATCTGCGACCTCGGGTCGGCGGCCCTGAATTCCTCCTTCATGATCCTGGCCCACAGGCGGCGCGCGGCGCGGAACTTGGCCACCTCCTCGAGCAGCGTGGTCCGCGCGACGAAGAAGAACGAGAGCCTGGGCGCGAACTCGTCCACGTCCAGGCCGGAGGCGATCGCGGCCCGGACGTACTCCTTGGCGTTGGCCAGCGTGAACGCGATCTCCTGCACCGGGGTCGCGCCCGCCTCTGCCATGTGGTAGCCGGAGATCGAGATCGTGTTCCACTTCGGCAGCTCGGTGCGGCAGTAGGCGAACGTGTCGGCCACCAGCCGCAGCGACGGACGCGGCGGGTAGATGTAGGTGCCGCGGGCGATGTACTCCTTGAGCACGTCGTTCTGGATCGTCCCGGTCAGCCGGCCCGGGGACGCGCCCTGCTCCTCGCCGACCGTCTGGTACATCAGCAGCAGCACGGCCGCCGGTGCGTTGATCGTCATCGACGTGGAGACGCCCTCGAGCGCGATCTTGTCGAACAGCGTGCGCATGTCGTCGACGCAGTCGATGGCCACGCCCACCTTGCCCACCTCGCCGTGCGCGATCGGCGCGTCGGAATCGTATCCCATCTGGGTGGGCAGGTCGAAGGCGACCGACAGCCCGGTGGTGCCCGCCTCGATCAGCTCGTGGTAGCGGAGGTTAGATTCCCTCGCGGTCGCGAAGCCGGCGTACTGGCGCATGGTCCACGGGCGGTCCACGTACATTCGCGGATACACGCCGCGAGTAAACGGGTACTCTCCCGGCCTGCCCAGCTTCGTTTGGGGCGAGAAGTCCGTAAGCTTGCTGTCGTCGTAGACGGGTTCGATGGGCAGTCCTGATTCCGACGAGCGTTCCATATGCCCAGGTTAACTTGTGACCGCCGGTCGACCCCATGGACGAGAGCTGCGAGGTCTAGAGGGTCCATGCATGACCGGTTGAGGCTGGCCGCCGCGGGCGCCGCCGTCCTGTTCGCCGCCGGCGCGGCGTCGCCCGCCCTCGCGGTGACCGGTCCCGCCCAGGTCATCGGCGGTCCGCAACTGGCCGGGCACGGGGTCATCGTCGACTACGGTGCCGGGTCCGTGCCCAAGCTGCCCGACGTGCAGGCCTCGGCGTTCGTCGTCGCCGACGCCGGCTCCGGGCAGGTGCTCGCGGCCAAGGACCCGCACGGGTACTACCGGCCGGCGAGCACGCTGAAGATGCTCACCGCGGTCACGCTGATCCCGCTGCTCAACCCGGACGGCACCGTCGTGGCCAGCAAGCAGGCTGCCTCGAC
>JASHTQ010000775.1 GCA_030040475.1 Streptosporangiaceae bacterium | reverse complement strand
TAACAGGTTCCCCCGATGACCCGCCGTCCGGCCCGTACGCGGTGGTGGCGATCCGGGCGGGCAGGCCGAGCCGGGCGAGCCAGCCCAGCGCCTCGCGGCCGCGGATGACCGCGGCGGTGCTCGCGGCGTTGGCGTCCGCGCAGGTGTCGGCGGCGACCGAGACGGTGCGCCACAGCGGTTCTGCGGGACGGCCGGTGCGCGGGTCGAGGATGTGGTGCAGCACGTCGCCGCCGCGCTGCCAGCGGCGCGCCGCGGTGCTCGACGTGGCCAGGCCGCCCGCCCGGATCGCCACCACCGCGTACGGGCCGGACGGCGGGTCATCGGGGGAACCTGTTACGTCCTGCACCCTGACCCGCCAGCCGTTCTCCGGGGCGGAGCCCGCGACCGCGATGTCGCCGCCGAGGCTGACCAGGACGCCGCAGCCGAGCCGGTCCGCGATCCGCGCGGCCGACCGGTCGGCCGCCCACGCCTTCGCGGTCGCGCCGAGGTCGAGCTGGGTCCCTTCGGGCATGCTCAGCAGGCGACCCTCCAGGTGGACGTCGCGCCAGCCGGGCACGACCCGCGCGGTCACCATCGGCTTCAGTGTCGGCTTCTGCGCTGGTTTCTGCGCTGATTTCTGTGCTGGTTTCGGCGCCGACTCCGGCGGCGGGCCGATCCGCGGGATGCGGTCGAAGTCGCGGTCGTAGCCCACGGCGGACATCGCCGCGCCGACGGTGGGATCGACATCGCCGTCGGTCAGCCTGGCCGCCCGCAGCGCCACCGCTATCGCCTCGGCCAGCAGCGGGCTGACCCGAACCGGCCGGCCGCCGGCGGTGCGCAGACCGGATAGCTCGGAATCGGGCCGGAACCGGCTGCAGGCCAGGTCGAGCGCGGCCAGGTCGGCCTCGAGGATGGCGGTCGCCTCGGGGAGGCACTCCGGCTCGGTCACTACCAGGCGGATCAGCGTGCCCAGCGCGCGCCAGTCGGCCGAGGCCTCGCGATCGCCGGGCGTATCGCGGGCGTCGCGGGCGCGGGCGTTGTCGCGGGGGGCGCCGCCGGGGCGGGCAGCGGCGGGCAGCATCACGAGCCGCCGGAGGTGGCCTGGCTGCTGCCGGAACTTGCGGCGGGGGCGGAACTCGAGCTGAACCCGGACGACGTACCGGACCCGTTCGAAGTGCTGGACCCGGAGCCGGACGAGGTGCTGGACCCGGAACTGGATGAGGACGTGCCCGAACTCGACTTCGCCGAGGAGGACGAGGACGACGAGGAGGACGATGACGACGAGGTTGAGGTACTGGTCGTGTGGGTCGAGCCGGGGAGGACCAGCGCCACTGCGCCGGCGGCCGCCACGCTGGCCAGGCTGACCGCCGTGGTCGCCGAACGGACCTTGGCCCGGCCGTGCTCCCTGGCCGCTACGGCTCGGCGGACCTGGTCTCGGTGTGCGCTGCTCATGTCTTCCATCCTGCGTTCGGGTGCTCCGGGCGCTCTGCACGAAACTTCTCGGTTAGCTCAGAGGATCGATGCCAGCCGGGCCAGGGCCAGGGCCAGGGGCAGGGGCAGGGCCAGGGCCAGGGCCAGGGCCAGGGGCAGGGCCGCGCCAGGCAGGACTCGGCGCAGCACGGGGTGGCTGAGCGCGGGATAGTACGGCGAGGCGCGGGCTCGTTCTGCGGGTAGCGTCAGGACCATGGAAGGAGCGCGCGAGGTGCTGCTGGCGGAGCGGGCCCGGGCGCTGCGGCGGGCGGCGGCGCTGGAAGGGGACTTCGACGGCCTCGCCGAGGCCGCCGCCTCGGCCGGCACCGACGACGAGCACGACCCCGAGGGCGCGACGCTGGCGTTCGAGCGACAGCACGCGGCGACGCTGCTCGGCGAGGCGCGGCAGCGGGTGGCCGAGATCGACGCGGCGCTGAGCCGATTGGAAGCCGGGAGCTACGGCGTGTGCCTGCGCTGCGGACAGCCGATCGGTGATGACCGGCTTGCCGCCCGTCCGGCGGCGCCGACCTGCATCCGCTGCGCCGCGCGGGACGCCAAGGCAAAACGCCGCTGAGGCCTCGGCGGGTCCCCAGATCTCCCGTTCGGCACCGAGAGCTGCGAGCATAAGGCCCATGACCGAATATGCCGCACCGACCGCCGCCTTCCTGACTGCCAGGGACCTGCTGCTGCGTCACAGGGACGACTACGACTCCGCGCGGCGCGAGTTCGCCTGGCCCGAGCTGGAGGAGTTCAACTGGGCGCTCGACTGGTTCGACGTGACCGCCGCCGAGCACCCGGACCGGATCGGGCTGCGGGTCCTGGCCGAGGACGAGGACGAGGACACCAGCCTGACGTACGGCGAGCTGGCCGCCAGGTCAAACCAGCTGGCGAACTGGCTGCGCGGTCTCGGGGTGGGCCGCGGCGACCGGGTGCTGCTGATGCTCGGCAACGTGCCGCCGCTGTGGGAGGTCATCCTGGCCACGATGAAGCTCGGCGCGGTGATGATCCCCGCCTCGACGCTGCTGCAGCCGGCCGACCTGGCCGACCGCATCCCCCGGGGCAAGGTCAGGCACGTCATCACCGACACCGACAACGCGCCGAAGTTCGCGGGGATCCCCGGCGACTGGACGCGCGTCGCGGTCGGGCCCGCGACGGAAGGCTGGCATGCCTACGCCGACGCCTTCGCCGGCCCGGCGGACTTCACGCCGGACGGAATCACCCTGGCCGACGACCCGCTGCTGCTCTACTTCACCTCCGGCACCACGGCCCAGCCCAAGCTGGTCGCGCACACCCAGGCCAGCTACCCGGTGGGGCACCTGTCGACCATGTACTGGATCGGCATCAAGCCCGGCGACGTGCACCTCAACCTGTCCTCCCCCGGCTGGGCCAAGCACGCCTGGAGCAACGTATTCGCGCCGTGGAACGCCAGCGCCACCATCCTGGTGCTGAACTACCAGCGGTTCTCGGCCCCCTCCCTGCTCGCCGCGCTGGGCAGCTGCCGGGTGAACACGTTCTGCGCGCCGCCCACGGTGTGGCGGATGCTCATCCAGTCCGACCTGGCCAAGGCCGACGTGACCGCGCTGCGGGAGTGCGTCGCCGCGGGCGAGCCGCTCAACCCCGAGGTCATCGAGCAGGTCCGCAAGGCCTGGGCCATCACTGTCCGCGACGGCTTCGGCCAGACCGAGACCACCGCGCAGGTCGGGAACACTCCCGGCCAGCCGGTCCGGCTCGGCTCGATGGGCCGACCGCTGCCGGGCTACGAGGTGCGGCTGGTGGACCCGGTGACCGGCAAGCCCGGCCGGGACGGCGAGATCTGCCTGGACCTGAGCCGGCGCCCGCTCGGCCTGATGACGGGTTACCTGGACGATCCCGAGCTGAACGCGAGTGCGATGCGCGACGGCTTCTACCACACCGGCGACGTGGCCACCTCCGACGACGACGGCTACATCACCTACGTCGGCCGCACCGACGACGTGTTCAAGGCGGCCGACTACCGGATCTCCCCGTTCGAGCTGGAAAGCGTCCTGATCGAGCACGAGGCGGTGGCCGAGGCCGCGGTGGTCCCCTCCCCCGACCCGATCCGGCTCGCGGTGCCGAAGGCCTACATCCTGCTCACCGCGACTGCCGCGCCGTCGCCGGAGCTGGCCAGGGACATCATGGCGTTCTGCCGGGAGCGGGTGGCGCCCTACAAGCGGATCCGCCGGATCGAGTTCGCCGACCTGCCCAAGACGATCTCAGGCAAGATCCGCCGGGTAGAATTGCGCGGCCAGGAAACCACCCGCCAGAGCTCCCCCCGCGGCGTCACCGAATTCTGGGAGGAGGACTTCTCCTGGTAAAAAGCGGACCCGCCGCCGCCAGCGCTGTCCTTTAATAATTTTGCCGAACGAGCCGTGGTAACACGCCCGGGTCCTGTCGTCCCGGCTGAGTGATCTAACCTCCGGCGGCCTTTGCGCGTCGGTACGGATATGCGCCCGGCACGCATCATGCCGGCTGCCTCCTGCCGTCGCCGCGCAATTGAGAAACGGGGCGATACCGAAGTGATCTCGGCGCGCAGTCAAGTCGGCATTTGTCGGTTAGCGGGCGTACAGTCGCACTCAGTCCTGCTCGGCCATCCCGCCGCCCTGATCAGGCTGCTCAGCAATCGTGTGCGCGCAACGCCGCCGCCTTCCCGAAGGAGCCTGACCATGCCTGTCAAGGGTACGATCGTCGCGGCCGCCGCGACGCTGGCCGTCATCAGCAGTGCCGCCATGGCCGCCGCGCTCCCGGCGAACGCGGAAACGCCGGAATGCGCTTCGAGCTGCGTTGAGCTGTACGGCGGCCTGTCCGGCATCACCTTGGGCAACCCGAGCTTCCTCATCGACTCCTACAAGCAGGGCGAGGCCAACGGCACGCCCATCATCCTGTTCAGCATCGGCAACTCCGACCCGGCGGAAGACTTCACCGTCGCCGACCAGGCCCTGGTGTCGTCCTTCTACGAAGATGGCCTGGTCTCGGCTGCCGTGGATCAGCTCTACGGCGACTACGCCGCGTACGAGATCCAATACTCGCCGTTCGGCGCTCCCACCGGCGAGTGCGTGGGCGTCGCCGCGACCGCGACCGCGGGCGAGAAGGTGAGCCTCCAGCCCTGCAGCGTAAGCGGCAAGACCGTCTGGGTTGCGGACACCTCGGGGTCGATCACGAATTCCTTCGTCCCGCTGATCAACGGTTCGACAACGGATGCCGCCGACCCTCTCGTGCTCACCTACCCGGCGGGATCCTCCCCGACCGACGTGCCCCGCCCGCAGCTCTACGTCAGCAACCTGACCGCCGGGCAGGTTCCCGCCAGTCAGCTGTGGAGCGCGCTCGGCGCCATAGAGGGCTCCGGCCTGTCCATCGCCCAGCCCGCTAACATCACCACCGACGCCACCAGCCCGGCCGGCGCCACCGTCACCTACCCGCTCCCCGCGGTCACCGACCCCGTCGCCACCACCCCGCCCACGCCGGTGTGCATCCCGGCCTCCGGGTCGGTGTTCCCGATCGGCACCACCACGGTGACCTGCACCGCCACCGACAGCAACGACCTCAACAGCCCGGTGCACGTCACCTTCACCGTCACGGTCGAGGGCGCCGCCGCTCAGCTGGCCGACCTCGGCCATGCCGTGCAAGGCCTCCGCGACGGGAGCGCCCTGGCCAGCCTCGTCGCCACCGCCCAGCGGGAGCTGTCCGCCGGGGACCCGCGGCTGGCGTGCCTGACCCTCACCGACTTCATGATCGAGGTCCGGTCGCAGACCCCATGGTTCATCTCGGCCAGCACGGCCGCCCAGCTCATCGCCGATGCCGAGCGCATCCAGGCCGTCCTCGGGGGGTGCTGACCGAGGTTCGGCGCGGCCACTGACCGCGGAAGCCGCGATGAACGTCAGGTCATCGGGTTGCCAGCCGCCCGCCGCGAACGGAGAGAAGCATGTACCGAACGGCTTACCGCAACGCCGATGTCGACGGCCTGACGGTCTTCTACCGCGACGCCGGCCCGCCGGACGCGCCCGTGATCCTGCTGCTGCACGGATTCCCGTCCTCCTCGCGGATGTGGCAGCCGCTGCTGGACCGGCTCGCCGGCCCGTTCCGACTGGTCGCGCCGGACTATCCGGGGTTCGGGCACAGCGACGCGCCCGGCCCCGCCGACTTCGCCTACACCTTCGATCACCTGGCCGCCGTCATCGGCCGTTTCACCGAGGTCCTCGGCCTGCGCCGCTACACCCTGGCCGTGCAGGACTACGGCGGCCCGGTGGGGTTCCGGCTCGCGATCGCCCATCCCGGGCGGCTCGGCGCGCTCGTCGTCCAGAACGCCGTCGCCCACGAGGACGGCCTCGGCCCGCTGTGGCAGACCCGGCGCGAGTTCTGGGCTGACCGCAGGGCCCACGAGACGGCGCTGCGGGAGAACTTCTTCTCGTTCGCGGCGACGCGGCAGCGCCACGTGGGAACCAGCCCGAACGCCGAGAACTACGACCCGGACCTGTGGACCGACGAGTTCGCTTTCCTCAGCCGCCCCGGCCAGCAGGACATCCAGACCGACCTGTTCTACGACTACCGCACCAACGTCGCGAGCTACCCCGCCTGGCAGGCCTGGCTCCGCCAGCACCAGCCGCCGCTGCTGGTCCTCTGGGGCCGCTACGACCCGTCCTTCCAAGTCCAGGAGGCCGAGGCCTACCGCCGGGACGTGCCCGCCGCCGAGGTTCACGTCCTCGACGCCGGCCATTTCGCCCTCGACGAGCAACCCGACGCGATCGCCGACCTGACCCGCGCCTTCCTGGGCCGCTAGCTGAACAT